>JBAUTP010000125.1:0-27278 GCA_049582265.1 Thermoplasmata archaeon | reverse complement strand
GTTACAGGACGCCGCCGTAGGGGACCCACGCGCCCTCTACGATGACCTCGTGACCCAGATCGGCCGGTCCATCCGTCAGGCGAAGCTGGTCCATGGCGACCTTTCCCCCTACAATGTTCTCCTCCATGAGGGACATCCCGTTCTCATCGACGTGGCCCAATCGATGCCCTGGGACCACCCTCAGGCCGAGGCGCTGCTGCGTCGGGACGTCACCAACTTCGCCCGCTACTTCCAACGACTCGGTGTCGAAACGAGTCCTGAAGAATTGTTCCACGCCGTTGGCGGCGATGAGCTACCCAAGGAGGAGTGAACGTGCCCACCCTGTATCTTCGTGTGCCTGAGGAACGGCTCGGGGTTCTCATCGGTTCCCGCGGTGTGACCCGGTCCGAGATCGAGCGTCGAACGTCGGCTCGCGTCACCGTGGACAACGATACCGGCGAGGTCACGGTCCAATCGGACGACGGCCAGCCGATGGCGGCCCTCAAGGCACGCGATGTGGTCTGGGCGATCGGACGGGGCTTCTCGCCCACCCGTGCGTACCGGCTGTTGGAGGATGACACCTACCTCGGGGTCATCGACATCAAAGCGGCGACCGGTCGTAGGGAGAAGGCCGCCCTCTGGCGGATCCGGTCCCGCCTCATCGGAACCGATGGCAAAGCGCGTGCCCGCGTCGAAGAGCTCTCGGGCTGCTCGATGAGCGTCTTCGGAAACACTGTGGCGCTCATCGGGAAAGAGGAGCAGTTGACGCGCGCCACCCGGGCGGTCGGGCTCCTCCTCCGGGGAAGCGAGCACTCGGTGGTCTTCCGCCTCCTCGCACGTCTCAGGCGGGAGGATGCGTTGACCGAGGCCCTGCAACCCGACCCCATCGCCGACGAGGAGTGACCTTGGCGAAGATCGCCGCGCTCGACGAGCCGAGCCTGGAATGGGCCCGAACCCGTTTCGCCACGTACTATCGAGCCGAAGCGCTGAGCGCGCCTTCGCGCCTCAACCGTCGTGAATTCGCGGCGTTTCCGTTCGCCGCGAACGTTCTGATGCGGCGGCATACCGCCCTACGCAGCGAGGAAGAGCTCCGAGGCTTCTTGGCCCAGGAGGTCCCGCGGCACGTCTACTACTCCTCAGCCTACTATCGCATCCCGGATGCCCCCACGATGGAGAAAAAGGAATGGTTGGGGGCCGACGTCATCTTCGACCTCGATGCGGACCATCTCAAAGGGGCCGACAAGCTCGCCTACGCGGAGCAGCTCGACCGGGTTCGGGATAAGGTCCGGGACCTCTTCGACGACTTCTTGGTGGGCGACTTTGGGCTTGACCCCGCTTCGATGCACCTCTTCTTCTCGGGGGGTCGGGGCTATCATGTCCACGTCCAGGACCCCACCTACCTCAACCTAACGAGCGCCGAGCGTCGCGAGATCGTGGACTACATCATCGGCATGGGGTTCGACCCGGCGAGTGCGGTGCGGGAGAGCCGAGGGACGTCCGACACCTCGACGATCGTAGGGGATCCTTCCGACGAGGCTCCCTCGGCCCCTCGTGTTCCGCGGGCCGGCGGAAACCGCGCGTTCAAGGCACTTTTCCCGCCGGACGCGCCCGGATGGAAGGGCCGCCTCAGCCGAGCCGTACTGCTCGTCCTGGCTCACTGGAGAAAGGAGGGAGTGGAACGAGCCGCCGCGGACCTGACGTCGGCCGGCGTACCCCATCGCGGAGCCGTTCGACTCGCGAAACAGCTTATCGTGGAGGGCTACGCGGAACGCATCCAGGAGGGGCTCAGCTTGGATGTGTTCCCGCGTGAAGTCCGGCCCGAGCTCCTCGATGCTGTCCTGCGGGTGGCGACGATCGAGATCCAAGGCGAGACGGACGCTCCCGTCACGACCGACATTCACCGATTGATCCGGCTGCCGGGCTCCTTGCACGGAGGGACGGGGTTCCGGGTGGCTCCTGTGGCGCGCGACGCTCTCGAGCGATTCGACCCGCTACGCGATGCCGTCGCGAAGGTCTGGGGGACGACAACGGCCTCCGTCGAGCTCCGGGAGAGCGTCGACTATCCGTTCGACGGGCAACGAGTCGCCGGTAGGTCAGGCGACGTTGCGGTCCTTCCCACGGCCCAGGCGCTGTTCCTTATTTTGCGGGGGGAGGCGGCGCTTCGGCCCGGACCGGGACCGTGAGCTGCCCGATCCGCTCGATCGTGGCCTCGACCTTTTCCCCGGTGTGAAGCTTTCGCGTTTCCTTGCCGAACTCAAAGCCGGGCACTCCGCCCAGCGAGCCCAGAGAAATCACGTCGCCGGGTTCGAGCGTGATCCCCTTCGTCAAGTGCGCAATGATCTCAGGGACCCGAAAGATGTAGTCCGACGTGCTTCCGTGCTGCCGTACCTCGCCATTTACCTTGAGCTCCATGGTGAGACCGTAGGGGTCTCCCACCTCCTCCTTCGGGACGATCCACGGCCCGACGGCCATGCTGGCATCGAACCCCTTTCCCATGACCCAATCGACCGAGCCGGGCTGAGGGTACTGGAGGTCCCGGTACCCCATGTCGAGCGCGATCGTATAGCCGGCGACCATCTCCGCTGCTTCGGCCGTGCTGGCGTGCTTTCCGCGTCGTCCGATGACGGCCGCCAGTTCGAGTTCGACATCGGGGAACGCGCCATCCGCATGAAGTACGAGGGGCTCGCCAGGACCCACCAGGCTGTTGAAGAAACGAGTGAACGCGAACGGCTGGGTGGGCGTCGGCTTCTGCTGTTCGCTCACATGGCTTCGGGTGTTGGTGGCGAGACAGAAGATCTTGACGCCGTTGATGACGGGGGCGAGTAGGCGAATCCCTTCCTCGGCCTTGAACAGGTACCGTGCGCCCGTGGCCGCACGGGGCGTCCAACCCATCTGCCGGCGACGATCGATGTACTGAAGGATCTTTCGCGTCAACTCGACCGAGTCCGGGCCTCCGGAGAAGAAGGCACGCATGTCGCGGAACCGGCTCGGGTCTGCCCCCTTGACGGGGTTGACGCCGAAATAGTCCCGGCAGGCGGTGTCCAGGTCAATGAACTCACCGGCGTCGGTCACCATCCCGAAGTGGAATTGGTCCGTGAGGAGGAAGTGGACGAGCTTCATGGAAGGTTCCGTCGCCCCGGACGTGGGGCCGCAAATAAGCATGACCGGAGGCCGCGCACTAACCCTCAGGTCGTGGCGCGAGGGCCCGGTCTGTCGTGAGAGGGCCGAAAGCCGAGCAGCACACCATCGTCGAGGGGGACGTACTCGTCGCGGACGATCCGGGTGGCCGATGCCTCGTCGGGCGTCTCGGGGCCGGTGAGGAACGTAGGAGCCGTCGAACCACCGATCAGCACCGGGGCGACGAACACCGTTAGCCGGTCCCACAGCGGTGCCCGCAGAACACTCGACAGCACGAGACTCCCGCCCTCCACGAGAACCCGTCGGATGCCCCGGTCCAGCAGAAGGCTCAGGCCCTCCGCGAGGTTGACCTGGGAACCCGACGTCGCGATCGTTTCGACGCCGGTCGGGTACCGCCGAAGATTCGTATCCGTCGTGAGGATGATCGTCGGGACCGAGCCATCCAGGACGCGGGACGTCGGTGGGATGCGCCCGCGAGAGTCGAGGATGACCCGGTAGGGGGTCTTCCCCGCGGGCCGACCGAGGAGCTCTCTGTGCACCCGAAGCGATGGGTCGTCCAAAATGACGGTTCCGACCCCGACCAAGATCGCGTCAGAGTCGGCACGAAGTTGCTGGACCCGCCGAAGGTCCTGAGGACCCGAAAGGAGAGCTCGCCGGCCTCCGGCATACGCGAGTCGACCGTCCGCGGAGACGGCACAGTTGACCCAGACCGTGGGTCGTCCCCGAGCGAGGGAGTCTCCCATCCTCACCGTGGCGCCGAGTCGCGGAGGCGGGCGAGAGCCTCGTCGAACGCCGACGTGTCGGCCCCCGATCCCCGCAGGTCGACGAGATTGATACCCACGTTCGCGACCGCCGAGACGCGCGCCGCTGTGAGCAGGGCCAGGGCGCTTGCAAGATCGCTCGCCAGCGCTGCCTTGGTCCGTCCTTGCGCAGATTCCAGCATGCGGCTCACTTCGAAGGCCATCCGGGCCGTCCGCAGAGGGACCTCCGCGGCGTGACGAAGACTCTCCACGACGGCCCGCTGCACTTCCGGGTCCTCGGGCTTCCCCTTCCGCGCCGAACGTGCCGATCGTACCGCTTCGTACGCTGCCGCATCTTCATCGATCAAGAGGAGCAATCGGCGACGAGCGTCCGTGAGCTCCCGCAGCATTGTTGCAAGGTCGGGGTCCGGGTCCGTGGGGGATTGCGAGTAGGCCAGGACCATTTCCCCCAGAGCGGCACCGAGAGCCGCCGCCACGGCGGCCACACTTCCTCCCCCCGGCGTCGGTGATCGCTCGGCCACGCGACCCGAGAACTCAGCGATCGTCGACTCGCGTAGCGGTCGCGGTGCGGCGGAGGGACCGGCGGCCCCCATCAGCTTGCGCTCGAGGATCGTCGAGCGGTCGAACCGGTTCAACTGGAGGTAGAATTCCGCCGCATCGAGGAGGGCATCCTCCGGCACGAGGCCGACGATCTCGGATTCCTCGATGCCAACGCCGTAGCGCGCGGCCTCTCGCCGCACCAACTCCAGCACCCGGTGGACGGGCGTCTTTCGATAGTCGGTGAGGTTCATGGAGACCTGAGCGAGCTGCCGCTCGGCGATCGTGAACCCGAGCGCCTTGACCTCGGTGAGTCCGCCGTCGCGTCCGCGGATGGCGCGAGCGATCTTCTTCGCGATCGCGACATCGGGCGTCGTGAGATAGGCATTGTAGGCGATGAGGACGGGGCGAGCTCCGATGGCCACGATACCCGCGGTTGGGTGTACCGCGGGGTCCCCGACGTCCGGCCGTCGGTCGGGGTCCGTCGCGATGGCGGTCCGTATCCCCTCGAACTCGCCCTTGCGAACGACGGCGAGGTCGGAACGCTCCGGACGACGGGCCGCGAGGCCGTAGAGATAGACCGGAACCTGGAGCTCCTGCCAGGTGCGCTTCGCAAGCTGCTCGGCGACGTGGACAGCATCGTCCGTACTCGCCTCGCCGAGGGGCACGAACGGAACCACATCCACCGCACCCATGCGCGGATGCTCGCCCCGATGCTCGTTGAGGTCGATGACGTCGATCGCTACCCGCATCATTCGGATGAGCGCCTCGACGAGGGGTTCCGCCTCACCGACCAGCGTCATCACGGAGCGATGATGGTCCGGGTTCTGCTCGACATCGAGCACGGTGACCCCCGGGACCGTTCGTCCCGCGTTCGCGATGGCCTGGATCTTCCCGGCGTCGCGTCCCTCCGAGAAGTTCGGGACGGACTCGAAGAGCTTCATGCCGCCGAACCCTCAAAGCCATCCAGGGCGGTTTGACGCCCCGCGGGCGTCGCTCGCGGAGCGTGGCGGGCTGCGGGGGGGCGTTGGAGCGCTCGCTCGACCCGGTCCCGGGAGAACCCATGACCTTCGACCAGGATCTCAACGAGCCGGTCGAGCGAGGGAGGCCGGAACTCGAGCGGAGGGACCTCCACTACCTCAGGATGCAGGAAGAGCTCGCCGACGGGACGGATCTCATCCGGGTCTAAACCGGCCGCCCGGAGGGTCTCGTTCCACCCCAGGTGCTGTTGGACTAGTTTGAGGGCCTTCTTCGGTCCGAATCCTTTCGCTCCGTCGTTGAAGTCGGTGCCGACGATGAGTCCCACCAGGATGAGCTCCTCGCCCGAAACACCGAGCTCCTTGAGGAGCCGTTCCCGGTCGATCACTTGGGCGGCATTGGGGCTTCCCCGCCGCTGTCGTGCGGCAAGGCCACGCACGAGCCGGGAAGCACCGAAGAGTAGGCTATCATAGTCCTCGGAGGCGGCGGCCCATACCCGTCCCTGCGCCGCCATCCACGCCGCCTGAGCCTCTCCTTCGGAGGGAGCTTGGACGCACGGCACGCCGAGGGCCGCGAGCATCTCCTTCACCTCATCCACCATCGGCCGAGTCAACCGTGAGGTGGCCGCTGCCTTTCGGCGGGCGGTGACAAGGTCGCCGGACGCCAGAGCGGCGTCCCACGCGGCCGCCGCACGCTCCTTGACTTCGAATCGAGCCCTAAGGGTTCCGGCTTTGAGGTCGGGAGGTTTCCCGTCGAAGACCCAAGCCAATCGGATCCCTGCGCGAAGGAGCGCGGTGGTACGGTAGAAGACCCCCATCAGATGGCTCGTGGGCCGCCCCTCGGCGTCGGTGAAGAGGTGCCCGTCCGCTTGCCGGATCGTGGCCAAGAACTGGTAGATCGCATTGTAGCCGTCCACCGCCAGGGCGCGGCCGGGGAGCGCCTCCCACGCGAGGACGTCGGGTTTCACAATGTCCCGGAACGGGAGGCCCACGGTCCGCACGATTGGGCGCCGAGTACTTGTCGCTTTACCCGGCGAGGTCGACGGTCCGACCCCGGTTCGTGGGACCAAGCTACTTGTAGGTTCATTTCGTAGCGAGGGTGAACGGAGGGGTTCCTACGATGTCGAGCGAGTATTCGTGGGTGGACGAGCCCGGGTCCCCGGCGATGACTCCGGACAGCGTGGTTCTCTCGTGCTTTCCAAGCGCCGGCCTCGCCACGACCGTCGCCGGACACTACATCGTACGTACTCTCGGTCTCAAGCGGACGGCGCGGATGGAGTCGCCCGACGAGCTCCCCGTCGCCGTCATCCAGCAAGGACAGGTCCAGCCCGCGGTCCGCGTCTACGGACGGAACGACTTCTCGATGGTTCTCTCCGAGTTCCCTCCGACGGACCGCCAGATCCAGCGTATCGCCCGGGCCGTGCTGAACGGAGCGGAGCAGCGAAAGGCCCGCATGGTCCTGTGCCTGGAAGGTGTTCTGCCGCAGCCGTTCGAGGATGATGAGGAAGAACCGGCGGACGAAAGCTTGTGGCTGGCGATTGCCCGGAACGACCCGAACGTCAAGAAGTGGTTCGAGCCGTCCAAAGCACGGCCCCTGGAAGAGGGCGTCCTGGGAGGCGTATCGGGTGCTCTCTTGGTCGCCGGCATCGAACGGGAGATCCCCGTGGCTGTGCTTCTCGTGAGCGCACGCTCGAACGTCGGCTACCCGGATCACCGGGCGGGTGCGACCCTCATCGAAGCGCTCGACCGCGTCCTTCCCGACCTCAAGATCGATGTTGCCCCGCTTCGCGTACAGGCGGAGCGGATCGAAAAGGCGCTACGGGCGGCTATGGCCGCCCAAAGCAAGTCCGCTCCGGCGGGGAACGGACCGAGCGGGGACCCAGCGCCGATCTACCAGTGAGTTCCCGCCGCCATCACGCGACTTCGGTGTACGTCTGGAGGTAGAGCACGCCGCCCACCATGACGGTGAGAAGGACCAGGATGGAAAGCGGGTTGATCGCGAACGCTAGGACCGTGATGCCGATGAGGATCGCGGGCAGGATGAGCGTCAGTACGATGACCCAGCTCCGACCTTCCATGTGTATCGGCGCCGAGCGACCACGGACTAAATAGCCCTAGCGGGACGCAAGCGCCGAAGGCCGGCCGCGGGGGGTTCAGCGCCTTCCCAGAATCTCCGCCCCGAGGTCGACCTCGAAGGTGAGCTCGGCATCGATCCCACGGCCCAATCCGGCGGAAGGGACCAACGGGGGAGGGAGCGTGGTGGGCGGGAGTTCCTGGGACGGGGCGTTCAGGATCACCGGTCGGGTGTCCTCGAGGACCGGCGCCAGACGCTCCGCTTCCGCCATCACGGCGATACGGTTCGCATCGACGGCGGCCTCCGCGGGGATCAGGAAGGCCTTCTCGATGTGGTTCGAGATGAGTTCCCCCCAGTGGGCGTTCATGTTGCGGAACGGAAGCTTAGGCTCTCGGCGCGCGAGCGCCTCGTTGTCGAGCACCTGAAGGCTCGCCCGGGCGCGTTCCTTCTTCTCGACCCATGCGGCGAGGAAGTTGAGGCGCGCAAGGGCTCGGTCCGCGATCGCGCGTCGCTCGCCTTCCGCTTCGAACGGCCGTAGCACAAACACCGAGAGAACTTCGGACGATCGAGCCGCCGCTTCAAGAACGACGGGGAGCGCTCCGGTGCCCGTCGCTCCCCCGAGGCTCGCGACGACGGTCACGAAGGTCGCTTCTTCGAACAATCGCTCGAGCGTGGGCTGCGCAGAGCGCGCGAGCTGGTGCCCTACGAGCGGGGAACCGCGCGTATCCGAGGCGCTTCCGCTCTCCGGTCCCAGGTAGATGCGTCGGTCAAAATCATCGGCCTCTTGAACGCGAGTATCGCAGTTGATCGCGACGGTCTCGAGGTAGCGTAGATGGCGTCGAGCGACGAGTCGGCCGACCTGAACGGCGCCGCCGCCCAAGACCACCAGCAGGAACCGAATGTCATGGCCGAGCTTGAGGTTCTCACCAAAGCCGGTCTCACCGTCCGTCGCGTGTCCCGCTGCCCGTCGCCATTCGTTTTCCCCCGTCGTTCCGTACGTAGGTACCACCCCACTGTTGCCGCACCCGATCCCGCAACGCGAGCTATCGACCGACGACCCCCTTTCGTTCGAGGTCCTCGCCGCTGCGATTCAGCTCATCCAGCTGCTCGCGCGCGACCACGGCCCGCCGCACCGATTCGCGGGCGTGTTGGACCAATTCCGAGACCTTCAGCTCGAGGTCGCCACGACGAACGAGCTCCGCCAGAATGTCGCTCAGGGTTCTCCCGTTCGCCACCAGCTTGCCGTAGGCCGAGTAGGTCTCGATCTCGTCGGGCCGCAGTCGCACCGAAGCCTCTACGAGGCTCGAAACCGCGGTCCGAGGGAGTTCGATGGCCGACGAAGCTCGCGCCCGTAGGAATTCCCGAAGCGCTGCGCGCATCAGCTCGGAACGACTGGCAAACTCGCCGCTCGCTACAAACGAGTCGACGAGTTGGAGCTCTTTCCGATGGCACCGCAGCGCAATCCGTTCATCCTCCGGACCTACCGGTTCTCGGCGCGCCACGCGCGGGCGCGCCTCTGATTCCGGGTGAGCGTTGTCGAACACGACTCGGGCGGACTATGCAAAAGGCTCGTACTTAAATTAATCCCTCGCGCAGCGCCGGAGACACACTCACCCAAACCCATTTGTCCGGACTGACGTGTCGAACAAATTGGAGCGACATCCTTGAACGCTCGGAATCGAAGATCCGGGCGTATAACCGACCCCATTTTGTGCGGTTTTTCATGCCCGCGCGAATATGCGTATATGTGTGTATTTTCGGTCCGGACCGCACACGCGACGACCCGAGCCGGCCTTCGCGCGGCCCACCGTACGGCGAGACAGAGAGCTCTACCGCGCCAACGTCTAAATACCGGCTCCCAGCATGATAACCGGTTGTCTTGCTATTGCCACAAAGGAGGGGGGCGGGATGACGTTGGATCGACTCAAGATACGCTCGGGCCGTTCTCGTTGGCGACGAGGACCCCAGCGTCGCGCGCGGGCCGTCGCGGAAGTGATCGGCACCATCCTCATTCTCGCTCTCACCGTCGTCCTGTTCTCGGCGATCTTCTTTTTCGTGAACACGTTCCCCCGACCTCCCACGCAAACGTCGAACCAATTTGCGTCGCAGGTCATCTACGGCACGTCCGGGGGACGCCTCACGATCGCCGGCCTCAGGATCCTTCATCTCACCGGACCCGATGTGTTCACGAACCCCACGCAAATCTACATTTTCGCGCAGGTGCCGTACACGGCGCTCTGTCCTGCGGCCGGGTGTACGGTCGCCCAGGGGCTCCCCGGTAATGTTCAGGTCTGGACGCTAGGTCAAACCTGGAACGTCACGTTCGGTGTGGCGATCTACGCTCCCAACAACGTGACCGTGACGATCATCTCGAGCAGCGTCCTCCTGTACTCGCAGGACGTTCCCGGCATCACGAACAACTATCCGCCCATCTTCCTCGGCGCGTGGACCTCCACGACGAACGCGTGTGCTTCGGCGGTCCCGGTGGCTTCGACACAGTTCTACATCTGCTCCCAGGTTCAGGACTCGAACATCAACCCAGGAACCCCTCGATGCGCTGCCTACTGCATGGCGACGTTAGCGAAGTCGCTCCCCGGAGCGAATGCCACCGGACTCCTTCCCATGACCTATAATGCCGTGACCAAGGTCTGGTTTGCTACCGTGCCCGCCACATGGGTCACGGTCGCAGGAACCTACCAGGTCCTGATCGTAGCGACCGACATCCTAGGGCTTCAGAACATCTACAGCTTGACGTTCACGATCACGTAGGACGAGAACCCCCTGGGGTCGCTCGGAGTCGCGTGACTCCAAGGTGCCGTTGGCGATTCACTTGGAGGTCGAAGGGAGCGGTGCGTCCGAGCTCGCAGTTGGCCCAAGAGCAACTCCGCACTTCCAGCACGTCTTTTCCCCGGGGTAGACAACGGCCCCGCAATTGGGACAGGCGTTCTCTACAGGCTTCGCGGCCGAACTTCCCGACGATAAGCTGGGGGTGCCCGGAGACGTCGATGGGGTCGCAGCTGCGGCGGTGTCGGGAGGCATATCCGCAGCTTTGGCCGCCTCCTGCGCCTGCTTCCGCCGTCGTTCCCGATTCTTGAAGAGCATGTAGATAAGGAGCGCGAAATAGAAAACGAGCGCCGGGTAGAAGAGAAGGTCGACGAGGATCGCCGGGAGGATCAGAATGAACGTGCTCGCAAAATTCCCTGTGACGGGCCCTTGAATGGTTCCGTACCCGTTCGCCGGGTCCAAGAATATCCAGAGGAGCGTGTGGTTCGTGCTGTTCTCCGCTTCCGCACCGATCGTCCACCACCAGATGTTGGGACCCGGCAGGGCCTGGGTGAACGTGACCGTCGCGGTAGTCAGGTTCGCGGGAAGGGTCTCATTCTGCGTGTAGAAGGGATACGGCGTCGAGCACGAGGGAGAATTGTTGCCCGTGGCCCCGGCGCAGGTGCTCACATCCAGCACGATATGGCCCGAAAGGACGACGCCAGGTACCAGGTACGACGCGTTGACGTCCACGGTGAATGTGTAGAGAGCCCCTTCGGCCCCCGCGTAGGGCGTCGCGACGGCGTTCGAGAGGACCGAGCCCCCGTTCCCGTTGGGACTCGTCGTGTCGGAGGCGGCGGGGGGCGACGGGGTCCGCAGAATGTCCGTCTCCGCGAGCCCGGCAAGAGGAACCGCGACAAGTATCGCCACGAGCCCGGCTACGGCGAGCTGCCGGGGGATCTTCCACCCCAGATAGATGGGTAAGGCGAGGCCGAAGATGAGAAAGGTGGGGATGGCCACCAGGGCACCCAGAAAAATGAAACTCCCGATGAGGACGCCCGTGGCGACCGCCACGAGGATGATTCGCCCTAACTTCTTGGTCCCGAAACTCTTAACGCCCGAGCCCCGCATCGGAACCGCGTCGGACCGAGCGGCGGGCTCCATATAAGGGAATAGGGAGGCGAAGTGCTACCTCAGGCGTCACCCCACTACGCGCTCATCCTTCTCGACGGATTAGGCGACCGCCCGCACCCCGAAACCGGCAGAGTCAGTCCGGTGGAAGCGGCGAAGACGCCTCATCTGGATCGACTGCTGGCCCTGGGACAATCCGGGCAGGTCGTCGTCGTCGGACCCGAGATCGCGCCCGAATCCGACGCAGGAGTCCTCGCGCTCTTGGGCTACGACCCCCAGCGCGAATCTCCCGGCCGCGGTGTCCTGGAGGCTCTCGGCGTCGGAGTGCCTCTCGGGCGCGGGGACGTTGCGCTCCGCATCAATTTCGCGACGACCGACGGAAGGGACCTCGTGATCGACTCACGGGTCGGTCGCACGCTCTCGACCGAGGAAGCCCGGGAGCTCAGCCGAAGTCTCACCGCGGGTGACCTCTTGGCGGACCAAGGAATCCATGCGGAGGTCAGGGCCACGGTGGGCCATCGGGGCGTCCTTTGGCTCCATCCGCTTCGCGACGGGGACCTTTCGCCGAACATTTCCAACTCCGACCCGTTCTACGACCGTCTGGGCGGACTCGGTCAGGCCCGGACAGGGGGAGAGCCCCGCCTACGGCAGGTCGAACCGCTCGACGACTCGAACGAGGCGAAGCGAACCGCCAGGGCCATCAACACCTTCCTCGCCCGAGTTCCGTCGGTCCTCGCCGGCAACGGGGTGAATGCTAGGCGTGCGCTCGCCGGACGAAAGGTGGCGAACGGACTGCTTACCCGGAATGCCGGGTCGGCTCCGCCCGCCGACTTCCCTACGTTCGAATCTCGCCACGGACTTCCGGGGGCGGCCGTGACGGAAATGCCCGTGGAGCGGGGGATCGCGCGCCTGCTCGGCCTCAAGGACCGCTACGTTGGGCCGATGGGACCGGACCTCGAGCACGGCTATGCAGAGCGGGCCCGGGTGACCCGCCAGGCGCTCGCCGACACTCCGTTCGTGTATGTGCATCTCAAGGGACCGGATGAGCCGGGACACGACGGGGATGCCGTTCGAAAGCAAGCCGTCGTCGAAAGCATCGACCGCTGGTTCTTCGGGCCGTTCTTGGACGGCCTCGACCTAGGCTCGGTCCGTCTCGCGGTTACGGCCGACCACGCCACCCCGTGCATCTTGAAGGCTCACTCGTCCGATCCGGTCCCCTGGTTGTTGGCAGGTACAGGGATCGCCCCGGAGCCTCCCCCGTCAGAGCTCCCGCAGAAATTCAGCGAACGACGCACTGCCGCGGGGATGCTCGGTACGCGGCGCGGCGCCGAGGTCCTCCCGAAGCTCCTTGGAGTCCGGATCGATCCGGCATGAAGAGCGCGGGCCTCCGCGTGCCCAAGTCTCGCGGGGAGGTGATCCGGCGGACGCTCCGGGAGCGCCAGCTGCTTCGCTCCGACCTCGACATCCTCGACGAAGGGGACTCCCTCATCTTCCCCGTCGCTGGCACCGTCTCCCCTGACGTCCCGGGAACCCCCGTGGAGAGGGATTTCCCCCAGCTCTCGTCCGGCCCGCCCCGAAGTTATCGCGAACTGGTCGCTTGGCCCGATGAGGCCCGGGCTCGACTGCCTCGCGCCTTCGATGTGATCGGAGACATCGTCCTCATCCGACTGCCGGCGTCGTTGCTGCCTCGGGCGGCGGACGTCGGGGAGGCCCTACTACGCTTTGTTCCTGGTGCCCGGATCGTCGGCCTCGATGGTGGCGTCCACGGAGTTGAGCGACGTCGGGCCCTCACGAAGCTCGCGGGAAACGGCGGTTGGCGGACCACGCACGCCGAGAACGGCCTGACGTTTGAGGTCGATGTCTCGGCCGCGTACTTCTCACCCCGTCTCAGCCGGGAGCATCTTCGCGTGGCGGCCCTCTGCGAACCCGGGGAGGCGGTCCTCGACCTCTGTTGCGGTATCGGACCGTTCGCGCTCACGATCGCACGCACTCGGCCGGTGGCGGGGGTGGTCGCGGTCGACCTCAATCCGGAGGCGATCGCCCTTGTCGAGGCGAACGCCCGGCGACTCGGCGTGGGAGAGCGCCTCCGCGCTGTCTGCGCGTCGCTGGACGAATTCCTGCCGTCCGCCGGTACCTTTTCGCGTGTCGTTCTCAATCTCCCTCACGAAGGAATTAAGTACCTTACCTCGGTGGGAAGCGTTGTGGCCCCCCGAGGTTCGCTCCACTACTACGAGGTGACCGAGCGGGCGAGTTCGGCCGGGCGGCCGGAGACGATCCTCCATCTCCTTCCCCCGGGAACCGGACCTTGGTCGCTCCGCTCACGACGGGTCGTGCACCCGTACTCTCCTCGTTCGGATATCGTCGTGTACGATCTTTTTCGAGGCCCTACGAACTGAGTTCCTTCGATGCCGATGATCGCGAGCTTGGCGGATGTGTCGGACCTCGACCTTCCCCTGGTGGGAGGGAAAGCAGGAAAGTTGGGCGAGCTGGTCCGCGAGGGTCTTCCGATTCCACCGGGATTCGTGCTCACGACCGAGGCGTATGACGCGTTCGTCGCAGCGACCCCCCTCAAGACCGAGATCCCGGCGGCGTTGGCGACGCTGGATTCGGATCACCCTGAATCCGTCGACTCCGCTTCCCGACGGATCCGGGACGCGTTCGAGGCGACGCTTTTCCCGCCCGACTTAAAAAAGTCCGTGGAGGAGGCGCTTCACGAGTACGAAGCGACCCATGACGTTCGTTTCTCCGCGGTTCGCTCCTCCGCCACGATGGAGGACCTGGAAGGGGCATCGTTCGCCGGGCTCCAAGAGACCTACCTCAATGTGCGGGGCGATGAGGACATCCTCCAGGCGATTCGAAAGTGCTGGGGGTCGCTCTTCACGCCTCGTGTGCTCGTGTACCGCACTCGAAAGGGATTCGACCACAGCGCCGTAAAACTCGCGGTGATCGTCCAAAAGATGGTCGATGCGACGGTGAGCGGCATTCTGTTCACGCGCGACCCCAACACGGGCGAGAACCACATGATCATCGAGGCAGGTTTCGGGCTGGGGGAGCCTATCGTGGGCGGGGAGATCACCCCCGACCACTACGTGGTGGACGGAGCGACCCAGCGGATCGTCCAAAAGCAGATCGGCGAGCAGAAAATCCGAATGGTTCGCGGGTCCGATGGGGGCAACCTACGGGAACCCGTGCCCGAGGGCGAAGCAAGGAACCAGAAGCTCTCCGATGAACGTATCCACCGCCTGGTGTCCCTGGCCCGCGTCATTGAATCGCACTACCGCCGCGCCATGGACATCGAGTGGTGCACGGACGGCCGGTCCCTCTACATCGTGCAGGCGCGGCCGGTGACCACGATACCGGTAGGAGAGGAAGCCGTGACCACGCGCCCGGGCCCCGCCCCGGCACACTCCAAAGCGGAGAGCGGGGAGGACGCTCCGATCCTTCAGGGCATGGGAGCCAGCCCCGGTATCGCCTCCGGCAAGGCCCGGCTCCTGAGGTCCTCGGCCGAGACCGACAAGCTCGCGGCCGGGGAGATCCTGGTCACCACGATGACCACGCCCGACATGGTCCCGGCGATGGCGCGGGCGGCGGCGATCGTCACCGACGAGGGTGGGATCACGTGCCACGCGGCGATCGTTTCCCGAGAGCTCGGAGTCCCGTGCGTCGTGGGGACTCGGACCGCGACCCGGACGGTGGGCGACGGGGACATCATCACGGTGGACGGGAAGTCCGGAAGGGTGTATTCCGGGGCCGCGCATGCGAAGAAGGCCGAGGCCGCGAAACCGGCAGTCTCGGGGGTCGGAACGGCGAGCGCCGATCACGACCACCACGGTTCGCCGGTCACGGCTACGAAGGTCCTCGTCAATGTAGGGGTCCCCGAGAAGGCCCAGGAATACGCTCGACTTCCGGTCCAGGGCGTGGGACTCCTGCGGATCGAGTTCATCTTCACGGCCCACGTGCGCGAACATCCGCTCGCGCTGTTGAAACAAGGAAAAGAAGAGGAGCTCATCACCCGGCTCGCGGACGGGATCGCCCAGGTCTGCCAAGCCTTCCATCCCCGACCGGTCATCATCCGGACCTCGGACTTCAAAACCAACGAATACCGCGGAATGCCCGGTGGCGCCGAGTTCGAGCCCACCGAGGAGAATCCGATGATCGGATGGCGCGGATGCTCCCGGTACATCTCACCCGTGTTCCGTCCCTCGTTCCTGTGTGAGCTCAAGGCGATCGAGAGGATCCGGACCGACCGCGGGTTGAAGAACGCCCAAGTCATGCTCCCGTTTGTTCGCAACACCTGGGAGCTCGAGCAGATCGCCGAGATGTTCAAGGAGAACGGGCTCCGGCGCGGGCGGGACTTCAAGCTCTACCTGATGGCCGAGGTCCCCTCCACGGTTCTTCTGGCGCGCGAGTTCTCGAAGCACTGTGACGGGTTCTCGATCGGCTCGAACGATCTTACGCAGCTCGTGCTCGGGGCGGACCGAGACTCCGAGACGCTGGGACGCATGGGCTACTTTGACGAGCGTGACCCCGCGGTCCTCCGCGCGGTCGAACTCCTCTTGGAAGGCGCTCATGCCGAAGGACGCACCGTGGGCATCTGCGGGCAGGGTCCGAGCGTCTACCCTGAGTTCGCCGAGTTCCTGGTGCGTCACGGGATCGATTCGATATCGCTCAACGCTGACACCGTGGTCTCTACCATCCGCTCCATCGCGGCGATCGAGGAGCAGATGAAGCTCGAAGGTCTTCGCCGCCGGTAACCTACCCGTTCGAACGCGGGGGCCGCCAGCGCGGCGGGCTCGGAGGACCGGGAGCGGGTAGGGCGAGTTCCGCCCCTGGGGGAAGCTCGTAGAGGATCTCCTCCCCCACGCCCCGAAATCCGAGCGTAGCGAGGCGCCCCGCGGCCCGGTCATCCACGTCCATGAAGACCGGCACCCCGTCGGCGACGGGACGGGTCCTCGCGAAACGCACCAGGTCGGAGGCGAGCCCTTGCCCTCGAACCAATGGCTGCGTCGCGACGGCGTGGATGCTCACCCGATCGTGGTTCCCGAGGAGCAGGAGCGCGGCGGCCGGCTCGCCATCGGGGCCGAGCCCGAACAGGATCTCGAGGTGTTCGCCCACATTCGGATGCTCGAGCGCCACTTCCAAGGCTCTTCGAAGCTCGGCCCTCTCGGCCTCCCCACTCCAGAAACCCACCGCCCGGTCGAGCTCGTCGGGGTGCGCGACACGGGCGTGAGGGCCCGCGTTCCCTTCGATGGGCCCTTCCGCGATGAGGAGGGAGTTCCGATGGGCGCGGGGTTGAAACCCGAAGCCCCGAAGTGCGCGATCCACGTGCGAGGGGACCGGTGGGGGAACACGAAAGCAGGGACGCAAGGCCCGTTGAAAGTAGTGATCCAGGGTCCGCTCGAAGAACGCGGCCTGCCGGCTCGGAGCGATGGCCGCTACCTGCACGAAGTTGAATCGTGGAGCGGCGATCCGTTCGTCTACCACGAGGTGAGCTCCGGGAAGTTCGACCACGTAGCCGCCCAGGGCGAGGACGAGGTCTCGGTCGACCGCCCTCGCGATCGCGGCACATCCTGGGTCGTCCATCGCTCGGTCGAACTCCCTCCCTCCGTACGCCTCGGGCCATATGGTTTCTGGGTTCGGAGGAGCCGGCCCGACGGTCGCGCGCTCGTGAAGTGTTATTACGAGCGCCCGGCTCCTCCGCGCCGGCGGTCCGCCACGTTCCGCCGGAGCATGACGTGATCCAGCAGGTCACCCCACCGAGCGTCATCGCGGTCCTCGGAAGCGGCAATATGGGGAACGGTATCGCTCAATCCTGCGCCCAGGCCGGCTTCACGGTGCGCGTTCGGGACGTCAGCGATGACATGCTCGCCCGCGGACGCGGTCTTCTGGAGAAGACACTCGAAGGAGGGGTCAAACGCCGGAAGCTCACGCCGTCCCAGCGTGATGCGATCCTCGCTCGGGTCGAGTTCACCACGGACCTCGGCCGAGCCGTCTCCGAGGCTCGCGTGGTCATCGAAGCGGTCTTCGAAGACGAGGCGGTCAAGCGGGAGGTATTCCAAGCGATCCAGCCCTTGGTGCGACCCGAGACCTGGGTGGCAACGAACACCTCGTCCCTCTCGGTCGCCCGGCTCGCCGAGGGCTTTCCGAACCCCGAGCGGTTCGGCGGTCTCCACTTCTTCTTCCCCGCCGCGGTCAACCGATTGGTCGAGGTCATCGGGGGCCCATCGACATCGGAAGTGACGCTCGCGGGCTTTGAGTCGCTCAGTTATCGTCTTCGCAAGGTACCCATCCGCGTCCGAGATAGCCCCGGGTTCGCGGTCAATCGCTACTTTGTCCCGTACCTGAACGAGGCGACGCGTCTTGCCCAGGAGGAGGTCGCTTCCTTCGCCACGATCGAACAGGTGGGACGAGAGGCCTTCGGTACGACGCTCGGCCCGTTCGAGCTCATGAACGTCACCGGGATCCCGATCGCCTACCACTCCGAGACGTCCTTAGCGCGCGGCCTGGGACCGGCGTACGCTCCAACCGATGCGCTCCGGCGTCAGTTCGAATCCGGCCAGCCCTGGGACTGGGCATCGACCACGGTTGACCCGTCGAAGTTCGATGCCGTTCGAGATCGATTCTTGGGACTGGTCTTCGGCATCTCGACCCGGCTGGTCGAGGAGGGCGTCGCATCGCCGGAGGCGGTCGACCGCGGAGCGAAGGTCGGCCTCCGCTGGTCGCAGGGGCCGTTCGCCCGGCTGTCCGAAGCCGGTCTTCCCGAAGGGGTGCGGCTCGTGGAGGGTTATGCGAAGCCTATGGGGGGGGCGTTCCCCGTCTCCGCCGAACTTCGAGCTCGCGTCGCTCGGGGGGAGACCACCTGGCCGCTACGCTTCGTTAGGGTCGAGCGCGAGGGTCCCGTCGTCTGGGTGCTCCTCGACCGCCCCGAGGTGCTGAACTCCCTCAATTCCGCGGTGCTTTCCCAGCTCTCGAACGTCTTTTCGGAGCTGGACGAGGACCGGAGCGTACGCGTCGTCGTCCTGGCCGGGAGCTCTCCGGTGTTCGCGGCCGGCGCCGACGTGGCGGAGATGGCGCGGAAGGACCTCGCCGTGGGCCGCGAGTTCGGGTTCGTGGGGCAGGCGGTCTGCCGACAGATCGATGAGTTCCACGCGCCGGTCATCGCTCTCGTCGAAGGCTACGCCCTGGGGGGCGGCCTCGAGCTGGCGCTCGCCTGTGATTTCATTCTCGCGGCCGAAGGAGCCCAGCTCGGCCTACCCGAGGTATCGCTCGGGATCCATCCCGGCATGGGGGGTGCGAGCCGGCTCACGCGTCTCATCGGCCCGGCCCGCGCGAAACTGCTCATCCTTACGGGAACCCCCGTGGACACCGCCGAAGCCGCACGGCTCGGGTTCGTCGCACGAGTCCTTCCATCGGAGACGGCACGGGTCGACGCCCAGCAGATTGCCCACACGATCGCCGAGCGGGCCCCGCTCGGCGTGCAGTGGGCGAAGAGCGTCATCCGACGAGGGATGGACGCCTCGCTCGATACGGCGCTCCGACTCGAGGGCGAATCGGCGGGCCACACGTTCGGAACGTCCGACCGCACCGAAGGGATGTCGGCGTTCCTCGAGAAAAGGAAGCCCAAGTTCGAAGGCCGCTAGTCGACCTTAGACCGCGCGCTCGACGGCGGCCCGGTACCCCGCGGCATCCAGAAGCCCCGAAAGGTCGGGAGGGGCCGAGGGCTTCAACCGGAAGATCCAGCCTTTCCCGTACGGGTCCTGGTTGATGAGCTCGGGGTGCGTCTTGAGCTCCGTGTTGACCTGGCTGATCCGCCCTGCCGCCGGCGCATAGACGTCGGCCACGGTCTTGACGGACTCGATCACGAGAACGCTCGCGAGGGCCGTCGTCTCGCGACCGATGGGGGGTAGGTCCACAAACACCACGTCCGTGAGCTCGGATTGAGCGTGGTCCGTGATCCCGATGACGAGCTCATCCCCCTCGGTCTTCACCCACTCGTGCGTCGGCGTGTACTTGCGGTCCTCGGGGACGGCGGGTTCGGTCGTCATGTTCCTTCCTGCCAGCTGGTGAGGTACTTCGCTTGGATGGGAGTCAGGTCATCGAGGACCACGCCCATGGGACGGAGCGCGGCGCGAGCGACGGCGAGGTCGACCTCGGGGGGTACGGGGTAGACGGCGGGAGTGAGCTTGGAGCCTTCCTTCAGGATGTGCTCCGCCGTGAGCGCTTGGATCGAGAAGCTCAGGTCCATGATCTCGGCGGGATGGCCCTGTCCGACGGCGAGGTTGACGAGCCTCCCCTCCCCCAGCAGATAGACCGTGCGCCGGTCGGCGAACGTGAACCCCTCGACGTTCGCCCGAGCCGGGTAGCGTTCCACCGCGAGCCCCGCCAAGTCCTCTTTGTTGATCTCAACGTCAAAGTGCCCTGCGTTCGCGAGCAGGCAGCCGTTCTTCATGACGCGGAAATGTTCCTCCCGAATGACGTCTCGGTTCCCGGTGACCGTCACGATCACGTCGGCCTGCGCCGCTGCTTCGAGCATCGTCGTCACCCGGAAACCGTCCAGCCGGGCCTCGATCGCGCGCACCGGGTCGATCTCCGTCACGATCACCTCGGCCCCAATGCCTCGCAACCGAGAGGCGACGCCCTTCCCGCACCAGCCGTACCCCGCCACAACAGCTACACGGCCGGCGAAGAGGAGGTTCGTCGCGGTGAAGAGCCCATCGAGGACGGATTGGCCGGTGCCATAGCGATTGTCGAAGAGATGCTTCATGAGCGCGTCGTTGACGTTGAACGCGGGGAACTTGAGCTCGCCCGCTCGTTCCATGGCCCGAAGGCGGGTCACACCGGTCGTGGTCTCTTCCGTCGACCCCAGGATGCGGCCTCGGTCGGGTCGTTTACGGAGCGCGAGTGCGACGAGGTCGGCGCCGTCGTCGACGATGATCTCGGGGTCCGCCTCCAACATCGCCTCGACGCCCGAGCGGAACTCGGCAAGGGATTCTCCCTTACGCGCATGCGCGGAGATCCCCTCCGCGACCAGAACGGCCACGGCATCGTCGTCGGTAGAGAGCGGATTGCTCGCGGCGATGTGGACCTTCCCTCCGCCCGCGTGGAACGCCAGGGCGAGGGCCGCCGTCTTCGACTCCAGATGAAGGACTAACGACAGCGTGTGGCCCGCGAACGGACGCTCGGATTCGAAGCGCGAACGTACGCCCTCCAGGACGGGCATATGGGCCCGCACCCAGGCGACCTTTTCACGTCCGCGAGCGAGATCCCCGGCCATCGAGGGCAACCGGTCGCGGTCACACCCGGGTCGGGTTAAAACCGTTGGGAGTCAAGCGGGCTCCCGATAGGCCGGGACTCGGTCCGACCTAGCGCGTTACGGCGCCGCAGAACGGACACACGAGATAATCGGTGGGGATCTCCTTACCGCAATTGGAGCACGGTCGGATGTTCTGCGCGGCCGCCACGTCCGCGGAGGCCATCGGGCCCGCTGACATGGTCGGAGCCGCGGGCGGGGGGGTCGGAGGTGGGGCAGGGGGCGCGAACGACGTAGGAGCAGGAGCGGACGCACTGCGGCCCGGCGGGGGGCCGCGGGTCGAGGATGCAGGGGGAAGTCCGGTCGTTGCCGGGGTGGTACCCTGGGCGGGGAGGGTGGAGGGAACTTCTGCGCCGCTGTCGGCGTTCTCGGCCGGCGGCGCCGTCATGCCGGCGCGGTTCATCTGGCCCTGCTGAAGTTTCCACTGGCTGAAGGGTAGGTACGACGGCTGGCGCTTCCACCAGTCCCAGAAGGCTCCTTCCGAGTAGTTCTCCGCGAGCTCCTTCTTACCTTGCGCACGGAAGCGCTCGACATAGTCCGCGTACGCCTGGCGCTCCGGATCGCTCTCCGCGGCATCGGGGCTCCCGAGGAGGGTCGCCGCACACTCCGGGCAGACCTGGGAGTTCGCGGGGATCGTCGAACCGCATCGGCTGCAACGAACGAGTGCCGATTCGAACTCCGCACCGCACTTGGGGCAACGGGTCGCGTCCTCGGGGATGAGGTTACCGCATTCGCCGCACTCGACGAGCTTTCCTCGGGCCGCGCGCCGGAAGACGAGCAAGAGAGCGACGGCCACCACGATGACCGCCGCGATGATCGCCAGCAGCACCCAGAGGGGAAGGCCAAGAATCGTCTGGTCGAAGAAGCTCGGTGAGGCCCCACCCGAGACCGTGAGGTCGCCGGGCAACGTGATGGTACTGGTCGAGGAGCCCACGGTGGCCGTGACGATCACGTCGTACGTCCCCGACGGCATGCCCGCGGGCGGAGTGACCGTGAGGCTGTAGGTGCCCGAGGGGACGTCCGTGGCCTGACCCAGAGCGTACTCGTTTCCCCCCGAAGGAAGCACGGCCAGCACTTGGATCGAGGCGGTGCCCGCGATCGAGAACGTGACCGTTCCCCCCGAATCGTAGCCGGTATTGACCTTCAGGGATCCCGATGGGGGAGTGTACGTGAGCGTGATCGGAGGCGCGGGAGTGTACGTAGGGAACGCGACGTTCCCCGCCATATCCGTGTACGACGGCGACATCCCGAACGAGTAGGCGGTCAGGGAGGCGTACTCCCAGTTACCGGGGACCGCGGGTGGCGTGGGAACCGTGACCCCGATGTGGTAATCTCCCAGGAAGAAACCGTCCGGTAGCGATGCGTTCGTAATGTTCCCCGTGGCGAGCAGGAGTAGGGCGTCACCGCTCGCGTTCGTGATTCCATACGAGCCCGCCCCCGAGGAATGGGCTACGGACGTGACGTAGGACGCCAGGGTCGGGTTGACCACGCTGAGGTCGTTGAGATTGCGGACCGTCGCGTTCGAGGACTGGCTCGAGTCATAGCTATAGAACGCGGCGACGCTCGCACCTTCGACCGCGGCAGCGTTCGCGCCCAGGACCGGGATCTCGATCCAGCGATAGATGTAGGCGACGCTGGACGCGTCCGGCACGACGATCGAACTGTTCGCATACGAATCCGCATTCGCATACGGAACCGTCACGTTCGCGAGGAAGGCATAGGCGCCCGACTCGAGCATGAGCTTGTGCGCTTCGTAGGACGGCTCGACGACGGTAGCGTTGAGCGTTCCCACGGGGTTGGTCCAGTTGAGGTCGAGGGTGGAGTCGGCCACGGTGATCGTGGCCCCGCTGACCACCATGTTGAACGCGACCTGCGGAACCAGGGCGATTTCCACGGTGAAGATGTTGAGGTTCCCCGTGCCCGAGGTCCGATTGAGCGTGAGCGTGGTCTGACCGGCGGCGACGGCCGCGACGAACGCCGCCACCCCATGCGCGTTGATTTCGGCGATCGTGGCCGGGTTGAGGGAAGCGTTGACGAAGCCGATGGTGGGGGCCGAGGGGAAGACGACGGGATTCGGAGCGAGGTCCTGCGGACTCAAGTACTGGAAGGAGGCGGAGGCTGTCGAGGTCACGTTCGTGGTCGTATTATAGACAAAGAAGACTTGACCCGAGCTCACGATCGGGTGCAACAGCGCGGTCGTAAGGACCGCGCTCGGGGAACGGCCTCCCGTGGAGAAGGTGGTCCAGGTCGCCGTTGCCGCGGGGGCGACGGACTGCGGGCCGGTGCTGCCGAAGCTGAAGCCGGGGTTGTTGTCAATCGCGAGGCGGTCCGCGTAGTAGTTGAGATAGGAGCTCCGGAGGAAGTCCGCATGCGCTCCGGCCATGACCGTGAGCGTCGGAGCGTAGCGGGAATCGTTCTGGACAATGCTGTCGTTGAGGATCAAGTTCCAATCGGCGTTGTCCGTGACGGAGCTGTTGTAAAAGCTCACGACCGTGCCGGCACCGGCGGCGTAGATGGCACCTGGGAAATCGAAGACGCTATCGTTGACGCTGACGACCGAGCCTGCGGTCGCGGAGAAGTTGCGGGGCGGGTAGGGGTTGAGGATACTGAGGTCGGTCGTCAGGCCCGAGTGCTCGAACTTGACGACTCCGCCCTGATCCTGGAACGAATAGCGGAAGGCCGTCTGTTGACCGAGACCTCCGTTCGACTCCACGAACTGCTCGAACGAGATCGTGGTGTTGATGACTTCCAGCGTACCACCCGGAGCGACGGTGATGTTCCCCTGTTGGTAGTACACCGAGCCATTGGGGAACGGCGAGGTGATGATGAACGGAGAGTTCGCGGAGTTCACGAGAAGGTCGCCGTGCGTCGCATCCGAGGTGACGCTAGCCGACGGCGGTGGGTGGACCGCACCGGGGGTCGAGTGAGGGCTACCCGCCGCTGAGAATCCCAGGACCACGAGGGCCAACATGCCCCACGTGAGCCACCATTTGACATTCGGACCCTGACGCGCAGGCCCCCGCCGCTTCCCGACTGTGGAAGCGAAGCCGTGCAGACGGTTCACGAACAAGATAGACGTGGACTCCCGGTATAAATACCATTTCTACGAGACGACCTCGTGGTCGAGGTAGAGGCGAGTCCAGCGTGTGAACCCTCCCGGGGGAGCGGGCCTCTCGCCTAATCGACCCCGGAAAGCTCCAACACGACCTTACCGAACAACGACGGTCCTTCGAATCGCCGCCATGCGGCCTGACGTTCCGCCCAGGGGAATATGGAATCGATCACGGGATGAAGGTGGCCTTCCCGAATGAGCGAAACCACGGCCTCGAATTCGCTCGCCGTGGCCATGGTGCTCCCGCGGATCGAGGCCTGTCGCCAAAAGAGGGTCCTGAGGTCGATCTCGGCTTTCGGGCCCGTCGTGGCGCCCACGACAACGAGACGACCCCCCCGCGCAAGAGCCCTCAGGGATCGGCCGACGGTTTCCACCCCCACGGAGTCGAGGATGAGGTCGACCCCACGCTTCCCGCTCCACTCCCAAAGTAGCTTGTCAACCCCCGCCTCGGGCCGGGTCGCGAGGACCTCGTTCGCGCCAAGCTTACGCGCGCGGTCCGCCTTCGACATGTCGCGCGTGACCACCGCTACTTCGGCCCCTCGCCAATGCGCGATCTGCGTGGCCGCCGTGGCGACCCCGCCCCCCGCGCCGATGACGGCCACCCGCTCGCCGGGCTTAAGAGCCCCGACGGTAAGAACGGCGCGATAGGCGGTCTGGAAGACCAGCGGCATGCTCGCCGCCTCGGCCGCCGTCAGGGAGGCGGGTCGCGGGTGGACATTGCGGCGAGGTACGACCACGAACTTTGTCGCGGTACCCTGCGTATGCTCGCCGAGGATCCGGTAGTTCTGGCAGTAACACTCGATCCCTGCCCTGCACGCCTCGCACGTCCCATCCCACAGGCTCGGATTGAGCATGACCGGCGTTCCCGGCACAAGGTCCTCGACCCCCTCCCCGGCGAGCTCTACCCGCCCCGATCCGTCCGACCCGATGACGTGGGGGCGTTCGATCGGTACTCCAGGGATCCCCTCGAGCGTAAATCGGTCCAATCGATTGAAGCCGGCGGCCTCCAGCCGTATCTTTACCTCACCGGAACCCGGTTCAGGTTCCGGAATCTCAACGTCCTCGAGCCGAGAGGCGCCCCCGTGCTCGCGGAACCCGAATCCCCGCATCCCTTGCGCCACTCCCTGCACAGGAAAACGTCTCAGGTCATCGGTCGAGCGGCGGGATGCTCTTGATCCCTTGCCAGGGCCGGTCGCGTCGGGGCGGAGTTCCGTTCGTCGGCGGCGCCTGCTCACGACGGGGCGTCGTCGTCCGGACTGTCGAGGTCGATCAATTTCCAGCGGACCTGGGATCCATCGTCCTCGAGGGAGACCCCCGCCGCGCGAAGTTCGTCACGGATGCGGTCCGACTCCGCGAAGTCACCCCTTGCGCGTGCGCGCTGGCGCGCTTCCAGCGCCACCTGGATCACCGGTGCCAGTCGCTCCATCCGAGCGTGCATTCCCCCGCCCTCATCGAGCCCGAGCACCTCCTCCGACCATCGATAGGGGGCGTCGAGGGTCGTGAGCGCGGCGCCCGAAAGAGCGTCCACATGGGGAATCCACTCGGCCAACGTCCGGACATATCCAAAGAGAAGGGCGATCGCTTCGCGCGTGTTGAAATCGTCGGCCAGCGCGTTGTCGAGACGTTCCACGAGGTCGAGGGAGGCGGCCTCGGTGTCCGGTGAGAGCTCCCGACCCGCGCGCTCACGCCCCCCCGCATCCAAGACAGCTCGCAGCCGCCGGCGAGGCCCGATCAGCCGTTCGAACGCCTCCCGGGCTTCGGGAAGGCTCTTCCCCACGATGAAGTCGAGCGGGCTTCGATACTGGGCGTTCAGATAGAAGAACCGAAGCACGTCTGGGCCGAACTCGTCGAGCATCGCGTCGATACTGACGACGTTCCCGACGGACTTCGACATCTTTTCCGACCCCGTGGTGAGCATACCGGCGTGCATCCAAAAATTGACGAGGGGAACCTGGCCCGTCGCTCCCTCGGCTTGCGCGATCTCAGCTTCATGGTGCGGAAACTTGAGATCGTCGCCTCCGCCGTGAATGTCATACTGGGGCCCGAGAAGGCGTCCGGTGATGGCCGTATCCTCGATGTGCCAGCCGGGACGACCAGGTCCCCAGGGGCTCTCCCACCAGGGCTCCCCGGGGCGAGCCGCCTTCCACAGGACGAAATCCTCCGGAGATCGTTTGGCCCGTTCTACTTCGACGCGTACTCCGGTTCGCAACGCCTCGCGCCGCTGCCCGGAGAGCTGCCCGTACGCCGAGAACGTACTCACGTCGTAGTAGACGCTACCCTCCGCGGGGTAGGCGTGCCCGCGGTCGACAAGAGCACGGACCTGTTCGATGATCTCCGGAAGATAGTCCGTCGCGTAGGGATAGTAGTTGACGGTGCGAATGCGCAAGCGCTCGGCAGCGATCCGCCAGGCCATGAAATGATGGTCCGCGAGCGATAACGGGTCGGTATTGAGCTCCCCGCCTTTGGCAATGATGCGATCGTCGATGTTCGTTACGTTTTGGACCGAGAAGACCCGATACCCCCATCGTCGCAACGCCCGGGCGACGACGTCGAAGAGGACGAAGGTCCGGGCGTGTCCGATGTGCGCCTGATCATAGGGAGTGAGCCCGCAAACGAAGAGACCTATTTTGGGAGGAGTTCGCGGGACAAAAAGACGAACGTCCCGGCTCAGGGTGTCATAGAGGTGGAACTGGCGCATACCTGCGGGGTCAGCCTCCGATCGGAACGAACGCGAAGGACCCGGACCCGAACCCTTGGCGGAGCGACGGATCACTCCGCATGAGGGCCCCCGGCGTGGGTGAAGAACGCAATGAGGTCATGCCGAGTGAGCACGCCGACGGGGCGCCGGGTCGTTGCCTCACGAACCAACAGGGCGCGTTGCTCCTTGAGCCGCCGGACCACTTCCGCAAGGGGCGTTTCCTGGGTCACTTCGGCTAGCGGCGGCCCAAGAACGTGGGTTACGGTTCGGTCGAGGATCGTGTCGTCCTCGAGCGCCGCGCGCAGCACTTCCTCTTCCTGGAGCGTGCCCACATTGTCCAACCCGGATAGCACGGGGAGCTGGGAGACCTCGAAGCGTTGGAGAATGCCCAGCGCATCCCGTACCACGGCCGTAGGCTCGACGCTGACGAGCGCGGGAGCCGGCGACTTCGCAACGATCAGCTCGCCCGCTGTGGCTCCCTCGTCCACGAACCGCTTCTCACGGAGCCAGTCGTCCGAGTAAAACTTCGACAAGTAGCGGTCCCCCGAATCGGGCAGGATGACCACGACGGTGGCCCCCTCCGGGATCGAGCGGTGGCCTAGCCACTCGATAGCCCCCGCGACCGCCGAACCCGAGGAACCGCCCGTGAACAACCCCTCCTCCCTCGCCAAGCGTCGGGCCATGAGGAAGGAGGCTCGGTCGTCGACCTCGACGAACTCGTCCAGGTACTGGAAGTGGATCGACTTTGGAACGATATCCTCGCCGATCCCTTCCACTTGATACGGGACGTCTTTCGTG
>JBAUTP010000124.1:0-4094 GCA_049582265.1 Thermoplasmata archaeon | reverse complement strand
TTTCAGCAACAGCGTAGCCCTCGGTAGACCAACCCCTTCCATTTTCCCTTCCCTGGGGGTCCGTCCCCCGTGATTACGGATCCACTTTCGACACAGCCGCTGGAGTTCCGACACAGAGTGGTCCTTTAGACACAAAGCCACTTCGAGCCTTGGCGCTAAATACGCCGGCCTGCCCTCGTGCCCGTAATGGACGTCGAGGCGCGATTCCACCGGATCGCGAGAGAGGCCCAGGAGATCTTAGTCCCGGACGAGCTCAAGACCCTCTTGGGTCGCGAGGAGCATCCCCGAGCGTACATCGGGTTCGAACCGAGTGGACAGCTCACGCTGGGGTCCCTCATCACTGCGCGCAAGATGCGCGACTTGACCGACGCGGGCTGCGACCTTACGGTCCTCCTCGCGGATTGGCATGCCTGGATCAACGACAAGATGGGGGGATCGCTCGAACGGATCCAGGCCGTGGGGACGTACATGGAGGAGGCGTTCCATGCGCTGGGGGTCGACCCTGGACGAACGCGTTTTCGTTGGGCGCACGACGTGGTCGAGCGCTCGGCCTACTGGGCGCGGGTCGTTCGGATTGCGAAAGCGATGAGCCTCCAGCGCGCGAAACGCGCCATGACGATCATGGGTCGGGGCGAGGACGAGACCCAGCTCGACACCGCGAAACTGCTCTACCCCGCCATGCAGGCCGCCGACATCTTCGAGCTGCCGGTCGATATCGCCTACTCCGGCATGGATCAGCGCCGCGTGCACGTGCTCGCGCGTGAGCTCGCCCAGCACTTTGGTTGGCCCGTTCCGGTGGCCATCCACACGCCGCTCCTGCCGTCCCTGAAGGGGCGCGGCCGCATGGACCCCGCGGACCCCACGGGCGAAGGGAAGATGTCGAAGTCGGACCCCACGGGCGCCGTGCTCGTCCCGATGGAGCCTGAGCCCGTTCGCTCCGCGATCCAGGCCGCGCTCTGCCCAGCGAAGCAGACCGACGGAAATCCGGTCGTGGACACGGTACGGTACATTCTGTTTCCCTGGGAGGGTCGACTCACCGTAGAACGTACCGTCCAGCACGGCGGGCATGTCGAATTTACGACCTTCGACGAATTCCTGAACGCCTGGACCTCCGGCGACCTCCACCCCGCGGACCTGAAGCCTGCCGTGGCCGAAGGCATCAATCGGATCATGGCGCCGGTCCGGCAGTACTTCGGGGATCATCCCGAAACGATCCACGCCGCTTTCGGAGCCACCACGACGAAGCCACGATAGTTGGTCGGCTCTTTTGCGGTGGAACGCCTCCCCTCCAATCGTGAGCGAACGGGAGCATCGATACCAGGTCGAGGTAACGTGGTCGGCGAAATCGGGAGCGGGCACTACGGACTACCGATCCTACCATCGTGACCATCACATCCGCGCCCCGGGGAAGGTCGCCGACATTCCGGCTTCGTCGGTCCCGATGTTTCGCGGCGACGCGTCGCGGTACAACCCTGAGGAGCTGCTGGTCGCCGCGCTCTCGAGCTGTCACATGCTCTGGATGCTCCACCTATCCGCGGAGGCGGGTATTGTCGTCGTCGAGTACACGGACCAGGCGTCGGGCGTCATGACCGAGGAGCCCGGGAAAGGCGGTCGTTTCACAGCGGTCACCCTTCGGCCGCGCATGTGGATCACGGAACGGGCACGCGTCGAGGATGCGCGGGGGCTCCACCCTCGCGCACACCAACTGTGCTTCATCGCAAACTCGGTCAACTTTCCCGTCCAGGTCGATCCCGTCGTGGACGTTCGAGAATCCTAGTCGGAGCGTCTCGCCACGGCACGCGCTCTCGACGGTGGACTTAGGTGAACAGGTCCTCGAGCGGATTCTCCATCTCCTTGACCTCGCGGATCCGAACGCCCTTCGCCGCCAGCTCGGCGACGAGCTTGGGAACCTCCTCCGGGCCCGCGAGCTCCTGGAGGTAGTAGTCGCCTTGTTTCGAGGACGCGGAAAGGATCCGGTCGGCTCCTTCCGCGCGGATCCCGATGACGTACCTCGTCGGGCGAAGCTCGCTCAAGAGGCCGAAGTAGCCGATCTTGCCCTCTTTGAGCGCCAGAACGTACTTCCCGATCTCCTTGGCCTCGAACAGGTTGTGGGAGGAATAGAGCACGATATCGTCCTTGCTCAGGGCCAGCACGAGGTCGCGTATCTCGCGGGCGAGCTTCGGGTCGAGATTGCTGGTGGGTTCGTCCAGCAGGTAGATGCTACGTTCCTGCAGGAAGACGCGGGCGATCGAAACCCGCTTCTTTTGGCCCTGGCTGAGTTCGGACAAAAAGCGGGTTCGAAGCTCTTGGATACCCAGCAGGCTCACGACTTTTTCCACTTCCCGGTTCGTCACGCCTTCTACGGCAGCGTAGAATCGTAACGCCTCTTCGACGCGAAGACCATCCGGGATCCCATCGATATGGGATAGGTACTGAAGGCGCGTTCGCGCTTCGTGCCGACGGATATCGATGCCATCGATTTCCACGGTCCCGGAGTAGGGCTCCAGGATTCCGGCGATGGTCCGGAACAGGGTTGTCTTGCCGGCCCCGTTCGGGCCCAGTACTACGTAGATCGCCGGTTCCTCGACAACGAAGGAGACGTCTTTCAACACCGGCGTCCCGTGGTAGCCGGAGCGGACGCTTCGCAGTTCGATCCGGTGCGGGCCTAGGTCCTTCGTCAGTTCGGCAGCGAGGGGCTGTGGGGAAGCGAGGGACGTCAACGGAACTCACCCCCTAGATCGGCGAAAGGAAACGCTCTCGCCCCATGAGCTTTGCCGACATCGCGAGCAACCCGACGACCGCGACGATGATGGCCACGGCGGCGCCGACCGTAATGTAGTAGAAATCAGAGGATGGGGAGGCCTCCGCCACGATCAGTACGAGGACCGTCGGAGCGATCCCCACCATGGGCGCAATCCCTACCGGGCTGTTCATTCCGGTGCGCGGAGACGAGATTGAAGACCAGATCATTCCCACGGTGGAGGTGAAGAGCGCTCCCGCAAAACTCATCGGGATCGTGTAGAGGCCGACGGACTTCCAAAAGTCCTGGCTCAGCGCCGCCCCGCTCACCGTGGCCGCCCCCAATCCGACCGACAGCGAGAGTCCGAGGATGATGGCCGCCATAGCCGTCGTCGAAAGAAGGCCGTAGAGGAAGAGGCTCTGAGGTCGAACGCCGTAGGCAATCAAGTACTCGAACACTCCCTTCGTCCGGTCGCTCGTGAAGGTCATGAGGCCTCCGGTCGAGCCGAGCACGGCGAAGAGCGGCACTTCCAAGGGAAACGTGGTGGAGAACGCCGTCGAGTGGCGAGCTACGAAGAGGAGTATGAGCGCCAGCACCAGAGAGATCACGACCCCGATGACGAGATACTGCCGTCCGATGATGATCGTCCGTCGGATCGTCGTACCTGCCAACGACGGGGACCCGGGGCTTGGCCCGGCGGTTCGTGGATCCGGCATCGAACGCCTCCTCACCCGGGGAGGGCCTTAAGGTCGGGGTTCGAATTCCGGACGAGACTTTATCGCCGAACCCCGCTCGTGGCGGGGGAGACTTGATCGCGCGATGCATCGACGTAAGGGGCCCGGTCCCACTGACCTAGGGAAAACGAAGGTGCGACCGCGCGCGCTGGAGTCGTTAAATAGAGCCACCCCTACCGCGGCTGCCCGTGAGCCGAGGACCCCTTCACCGGGTTCCGCTGACGCGAGGTGAAGTATGGCGCGCCCGATCTACGTGCGTTTTGAGACGCCGAGCGAACTTGCCGACAAAGTGCTGCAGCTCGTGCAAGTCGCGAGTGAGACGGGTAAGGTCCGGGTCGGTACCAACGAAGTGACCAAATCGAGTGAGCGCGCCGAGGCGAAGCTCGTCGTTATGGCGGAGGACGTCGACCCGGTCGAGATCTTGGTGCACGTTCCGATGCTGTGCGAAGAAAAGCACATTCCCTACCTGTACGTTCCGAAGAAGCAGCGGTTGGGCCAGTCCGCGGGTCTCTCGAAGTCCGCGGCGAGCGTCGCGGTCGTTGAGCCGGGCGAGGCCAAGGGCCTTCTGGACGAGCTCGCTCAGCAGTACGCTGCGCTCAAGAAGTAGGCTCCTTACGAAG
>JBAUTP010000123.1:0-8815 GCA_049582265.1 Thermoplasmata archaeon | reverse complement strand
GTCGTAAAGGACGAAGAGGCAAAGACCCTCCTTTCAAAGCTAGAGAATCACGAGTTCACGCTGACGCCTGACCAGCGCGCTCTCTACCGTGACGCCAAGGGATACTACTCGCGACTCAAGCCCCGTGGGTGAGCCCCTATCGCCTGCCCCCGCCCCGGCAACCTTTTCGAGCACGATTTCAGTCGATCCAGAACGCCTGCGTTACGTTCCTTTTTCCAGGGGAGCGAGCGTCATGGCGTTTCGGAGTCGGTCGACTGACCTGGACGACTTTATCCAAAGCACCGATGTAGACGACTACGAATCGGACGGATTCGGAAGGACTTATCTTGTTTATTTCGAAGCCGACCTAGTCGCATATTTCACCATCTGCAGTGACGGGCTCCGCTATGAGTATCTGGCACGAGTTAAGTCGTTCTCTAAAGTTTCGACGAAGACAGTCGGAACAATTCCATCGGTAAAAATTGGCCGGTTGGCAACCGACCGTCGCTTTGAACGTCGGGGAATCGGGCGAACCATCATCCGGTATATCGCTGGCCTAGCTCTCGAATCAAAGGCTGCCGTCAGGCTCCTGATACTAGAATCGAAGGAAGACTCCCAACAGTTCTACTTGCGTTGTGGATTTTCCTTTGCGCGATCTGTCCGCCGGGAACGGGGCAAACGCCACCGCACAATGCTTCTCGACTTGCAGGAAGTATCGGAAGATTGATTGGACCTGAAATCCGGGGGGATTTCCTCCCGGAGAAGGGGTTAGCACCTTGCCGGTGGAGCAACCGGTTCGGTTGAGTTACCGTCGAAACAGGCGCCTTTTATGATATCGCAACGCCGCGAGAGATTTTGCGACCGTTGACTAGCTCGGGTGTTCTCTAAGGGGCCGATCTGCCTACTCCAAGCCCTCTCGTCTTGTGGGGGGGTTCCGTGGCTCTGCGCTGCGCGTGCCAAATAAATCACCGATAGGACAAGATGATTACTCAGGGAGGAGGGCTGGGTTGAGCTCTGGTCGGCGAGAACGAACGGAGAAGCAGGTCATCGCCGACCGCGAACGAGCCCGCAAACGGTACCTTGCAAACCGGGAGGAAGTCCGCGAAAGGTCCCGGAAGTGGTACCTCGCCAACCGAGAAAGAGCGCTGGAAACAGGACGATGGTACCGGGAAGTGAACCACGAAAAGATTCTGGGATCGAAACGGAAGGAACATCGAAGGAACCGCGAAAGGTACCGGGAAAGCAGCCGGAGGTGGAACTTAGCCAATCCTGATCGGGCCCGAGATAGGAAGCGGAAGTACAACGAAGCCAACCGTGACAGGATTTTGAATCAGCGCCGGACCTACTATCAGGCTAACCGAGATAAGATCCGCAAGCAGCAGCGGCAGAGCTACGTCGGGGTCAGGCGCGAACAGGCGCTGGAAAGGGCGCGGAGGTGGCGAATCAAGAACCCGGAGAGAGCTGCAAGTCTTGATCGCCGGAAACACGAACTTAACCCGGAAAAGTACCGTCTATTGGCTCGGGGTCGGATGCGCCGCTGGCGCGAAAGGAACCCTGAGGCGAACCGCGAGCAGTGGCGGAAGCGTCCTGCACCTTCAAAGGAAAAGCACAGAGAATCCCAACTAAGGCGCTACAAGCGCCTTGCCGCCGACCCTGAATACCGGGCGAGTGCGGCGAAGAGGACTCGTGATTACTACAAGCTCCACTCGGCCGACCCCGAGTGGATGGAACGTCTCAATCGGCACTTGCGGGAGATGTATCATTCCCACCCGGAATGGAAGGCCCGCGTATTGATGCAAAACAAGAGAAGGCGCGCCCTAAAGCTATCGAACGGCCCGTGGGACTTGGTGGACCCAGCCAAAGTTTACTTTCGCGATAACGGAATTTGCGGGATATGCGGGAAACCCGTCCCCCCCGACAAGTTCGAGCTCGACCACATTCAGCCACTGACGAGGGGTGGAAGGCACGCGATTTCGAACATGCAGATTGCGCATCGGTCCTGTAATGCCAGGAAGAGCAACAGGTGGCCCTATTCGAAACCCGTTCAGCCTCTGCCTTCAATCCCGGCTTAGGGCGGGGTGGAAATGGTGGCCCCGAGTTTTCCCGGGGCCGGAAGGGGTTGATGGCTCAGCTTCTTGTTCGGGCTTGGGGAGAGGAGTCGAACATATGCGGAGCGCGTAGTCGCGGGTGAGGCGCATTAGGTCCGAGTGAGCGAGCGGGCAGGGCGCCGGGCGAGCCGAACGGGCAAATTCTCTGTCGGATAGCCCCGAGCGGATTCGAACCGCTGTCGCCGGCTCCAAAGGCCAGCATGCTTGGCCTCTACACCACGGGGCTGCGAGAAGCGGACGCACCTCCAAAGTACATAGGGTTACGTCACGAACCATCAAGAGGGGCATCCAAAGCCGGACGGAGCTCCTCTCGCTGGCCGCGGTGCCGAGCGCGACTCGGAGAAACCGCAAGCACGAGGGGAACGAAAAGGATCGCCAGAGCGCCGGCGTAGAGCCACGCGGTCATGAATCCATACCCTGCCACGATGAACCCGAAGGCAACAGCCAAGCCCCCCCCGCACAGTACTTGGATGGAATTCACGACGGCGAGGCCGAGCGCGAGTCCCTCTCCCTGCATCTCGGTGAGATAGGAGGGAATGACATAGAGCACCGCGAAGCCCATCCCATCCAGGAATCCAAGAGCGGCCAGGATCGGCCACAACACAAGGAACGGGGCAAACGGAATTGAAAGAACGAGGCAACCCGAAAGAACAGTCGTTGTCATCAGTAAGAGGCGTCGGTCGCCCCCTCGTTCGGAGAGCCACCCCCCAACCGGACCGCCGGGGAAGGAGACGACGACGACAAGGGCGGCCATGAGCGCCGCTGTCGCGAGACCCCATGTGGCATGGACGGCCGCAACGTACTCAACGAAATACTGAGCGACAATGTACACCGCCGACCAGAATCCGAGCAGACCGAAGGACAACGCCCAGAGGGAACGCGAACGGAGGATCGCCCGACTCCGTTGAAGTATGCGGTGCAGATCAGAGGTACTTTCCTCGGCCGACTGGCGCGGCAGCAGGGCCCAGGCGACCAGCGTGGTGAGAAGGAGAGCTATCCCTCCCCCCACCAAAGCGGCGGGCCAACCGTAGGTGGCTCCCACGAGCGCGCCGACGCCGAGCCCGGCAGCGCCGCCGATACTGAAACCCCCGTTGTAAAGGCCAATCACCGTGCCCCGCGGTCCTGGCGGAAAATAGGACGAGACGAGACTCAAGGCTGGCGAAAAAAAGAACGCGGCGCCCACCCCCGCTACGAAACGGATCCCGGCGAGCCATTCCCACGAGGGTGCGAATCCCGACAACGTTCCCGCCATTCCCATGACCGCGATTCCGATGAGCGAGATACGCCGCGAGCCCCATCGCATGGCGGCGAAGCCCGCGGGAACCTGAAAGATCCCTACCCCCACGAGGAAGGCCCCCAGCACGATCCCGAGCTCGGCGGCGTCCGCTCGAAGGGAGGGACCGATAAGGGGGAGGACCGCGCCGATGTTGTACCAATTGAACGCGTAGACCGCTCGCGCTACGATGAGGGCTCCGGCAGGAACCGCTCGTCTGCTCCTGGCGAGTTCGCTCAGGTCGCTCCCCCCGGGAGAAGGCCGTGCGTTTCAAAGTAACGCAAGAGACCCTTCGCCGCGAGGTCGTACCCTGAGATGAGCTCGCCGCGATCCCCCGAGGTACCGGCGGGTCCTTGGACGTCTCGCGTCTCCTCTTCGTAGCGTCGAAGAGCGGCGGCCACATGCTCCGACGTGGGCGACTCCCGCGCCGCGGCGAGCCCTCGGTCACGCCACGCTCTGACGGTATCTACGAATGTCCGAAGCTCGACCTCCCCTCCCGCACTTGGGCCGAAGTGACTGTAGAGAAGCTGTCGAGGCTGAGTTCGGGCCATGCGTTCGACGCTCTCCGTGAGGAGCTCGAGATCGAGGTCGGGCGGAGGCAGTGCCGGACGCGGTCGCGGTGCGCCTTCCAACCTCACACCGGCACCATCCCCTGTGAAGAGGCCACGAATGCCGGTATCCACGAACGCGAGGTGGTGTTTCGCGTGACCCGGAGTGTTCAGCACTTCCAGTACGCCCGAACGAAGGGGATAGGTCTCTCCTCCGTGGAGCGGGACGATACGATCGGCCGGAACCGGGACGATGGGGCCCCACAGCGGGTCGGCCGAGGCGCCCCAAGCACGACGGGCGCTGGCGACGAGCTTCGAGGGGTCCACGAGATGGGGCACACCCAGGTGGTGGGCGTAGAGCGTCGCCTGCGGAAACATCTCTGCGACCACACCCATGCCGCCCGCGTGATCCAGATGGATATGGGTCACGAACACACGGTCGACCTGGTCGGCCTCGACACCAGCCTGGGCCAGGCCCCGACTTAAGTGTGTGCGACAGGATGCCGGACCCGTTTCAATGAGGGTCACCCGACCGTCGGCCTGAGGGAGGATGTAGCTACCTACGAGTCCCTCGGTGTCACGGAAATCGAGGTCGATCAGCTGCCGGTCGTGGCCCAGCTCGAGGACACGCTCTGGCATCGGAAACCCCTAGGCAAACGGTCCCAATCCGCTCAGTTCCGCGTAGAACAGGATCGCCGCGGGAACGGCGGCCAGAAGGAATGCCCCGACCCATATCCCGCGTTTCCATCGCCAGACCTTGTGACCATCCAGCGGTCCGAACGGGATCAGGTTGAACGCCGCGAAGTAGACGTTGATGAAGGCAAGGATGGCGAGCGGAGGCTCAAGGGATCGCAACGACGTGAACGAAGTCGCTAGCGCGATGGCACCGAAGACAGCGCCTTCGGTGAGATTGAGCGCCGGGCCAGCCAGCGCGGTCCTCCCCCAGGCGACAGGGTCCTCCATGCCCCCGATGACCGTCGCTCCCGGCGCGGCGAACAGGAACCCATAAAATGCGGTCAGCACGGAAAAGAGGAGTCCAAAGATCGACATTCGGAACTCTGCCCAGTATCCGGCCCGTTGCGCGGCGACCTTGTGCGCCATTTCGTGCAGGACGAACCCGGTCACCGCGGCGGCGAAGGCGATCAGGACCTGCCCGGTGAGGAGGCCGATCCGGAAGAAGTCGGCGAGAGGGACCGCGTCGCCCGATGGCAGGACCAGTGTGAGATCGAACGTGAGAACCGCCAGCGCAATGACGACGTGCAAGATCTCGGTGGGAGAAGTCTTGACGCCGGTCGAAGGTAACGGTGCCCGGCCGTACCAGTACCGAGTCCCGGGGTTCCACATCAGTTCTCCCCTGTCGTCCCTCGAGGCGGCGGCTCCCATCTCCGGACCGGCATGAGCGGATGAGCCGGTTCTTCTCCCCCGAGTAGCGCACGGATCAGTTCGACGCCCTCCGCCAGCCGAGGCCCGGGCCGGCTGAAATATGCCTCATCCACCAGCCAGGTCCCCAGCGACGGCCGCATCTGACCAAGCTTTTCGCCGGCAGGGGACTCGTGAAGTTCCGTCACGGTACGCGACACCGGAAAGCTGCACGGCGAGACGATCACAAGATCGGGCCGGAGGTCGCGCACGTGCGCCCATGTTGACCGGAGCCCTTCCGACGTCGACGTCGTTCCTACGGGGATTCCACCGGCGGCAGCGATCATATCCGGGGCCCACAGACCTGCGACAAAGGGAGGGTCCAACCATTCTACTACGACAACACGCGCGCCGCTAGATGGGCCGGTTTTCGCGGCTCGCCGTCGAAGCTCGTCGGCGAGAGCTCGCCCGCGATCCGACAGTTGAAGCGCATCGCCGACCTGGACCACAGAATCCCATACGGAATCGAGCGAGCGAGGGCTGAGCGAGACGATCCGGGGCGTCACACCCGAGTCCCGGCAGGCAGAGGTAACTTCCGACTCGGTGACGGAGCAAACACCGCACAAGTCTTGCGTGAAGATCACGTCGGGTCGCAAGGTCCGAAGCGCAACCAGGTCAAGAGCGTAGAGGCTCTGGTTCTGCTGACGCGTCGCTCTCACCCGCGCATCGATCTCGCCGGAGGGTTGGTCGCGGTCGAGCGTCCTCGCCCGCATGACCACCGGAAGTGTTAGCACGCTCGCCGGCGAATCGCACTCCTCGCTGCGTCCCACCAACCAGGACTCCGCACCAAGTCGCGCGACGATCTCCGTGGCGCTGGGGAGCAACGAGACGACGCGGGGAGGTTTCATGGAAGGCAGGTCGGGGACCCGATGATGAGCTACTTAGCTTTGCGCCGCCGAGGTGTGGTGCCTTTCGCACGGTTGCGCCGTTCGGCAGCAGGAGACGGATGGGGGGGCCCGCGACGGGGGACTGGTTTGTCCGACCGTGACCTCGAGAGGACAGCGACCGGTGGAGTTCCTCCGACGCTCGATGGTTCTCGCGGTTTCGGCTCCGGCATGCCAAGATGTTCGCAGAGCGCTCGTTCCGACTCGAGGGTAAGGCCGAGCACGCGAGCTCGCTCGCGCTCTTCCTCGCCTTGTCGGGGCTGTCCCGTATGCCCGAGTGCTACGCCGTGGAGAAAACGAAGACGCGGATCCTCGGGCGTCGTGTGGAGCATGAGCTCGATTTCCTCCTGAGCGTCTGTCCACGCAGGAAGATCAATGAGGGCGGCGATCAAGTGCGCCCGCACTTCGGACCGCGTAGAGTCTTCCTCGAGAAGCTTCCGATACAGGTCGATCTCTTCCTTTGGCCTCCCTCGGGCCCCGAGAACCGACGCCTTTCCCATGCGAGCATCGAGATCGTCGGGCCGCAGCCCGAGCACCTCGTCGAAGGCCCGGTCCGCATCGGACGCGAGCCCCAGTGCGAGGAGGGAGCGCGCGATACCGACTTTGGCGGGAAGGAACCCCGGCTTCTGATCCGCGGCCTGACGATAAAACCGGAGCGCGAGCGCTGGGACACCCCACGTGAACCAGGTCCGGCCGCGGTTCATCACCGAGTCGAGCTGCTGGGCGCTAGGAAGCAGCCGGGAGCGATCCGGCGCCACTTCGGCCCGCGGCTCAAGGCCAAGGTAGGTCTCCAAGCCGAAGCTTTTCACCAGTTCTTGGAATCGAGCCCCGTCAACGAGCGTCGAACCCCTACGTGACACCTCCGCCAGGAGGGCCAGTGGCAGACGGCCGCGCGTTAGGAAGACCAGTCGAGGAGGAGAGTCTCCCGTCTCTGTAAAGATTCTCTCGAGGGCGGCGAGCGAGACCTGGGTCGGGTCCTCAAGGAAGACATAGACAAAGTCATCGTTCGTTTGGACGAGAAGTCCTTCAGGCACTGGACGGGCGGCTTCCATGGTTTGGTCCATGGCTTCGAGAAGCTTCCCGACGAGCTCCACGAAGGCCGGGTCCGTCATGGGGTGATGGAATCCCCCCTCTGTTAAATACGAAGAGGCTTGAATCGCACCGGGAGTTCGACTCGTGGACTTTGAGGCTCTCGCCGGCTACCTGCCGAAACTGAACGCGTCGCTGCACCGTTCCTACCTTGACGAACGTCGCCGTGTGCACTCCTCCTTTCGGCCGTACCTCGACTATCTTGACGAGTTCACCCTACGTGGCGGTAAACGCTTACGTGCGCTGTTGGTGCTAGCCGGATACCACCTTGCGACGGGGAGGTCGCCGGCGCCGGTCTTGCCAGCTGCGGTGGCCCTCGAGCACTTTCAGAGCTGGATGCTGATTCACGATGACATCATCGACCACGCCGAGGAACGACGTGGCGGTCCCGCGTTTCACCAACGGGTGACCGGGGCGTTCACCGAAAGGAACGGTATCGGGGATCGGGATGCCTTTGGCATCGGCATCGGCATCACCGCCGGCGACCTGGAAGAGCCGTTCACGCTGGCGGCGCTCCTTAGCACGCCCGGGTCCTCACGCACGCGTTTGGCCGCTGTTCGGGAGTACATCCAGATGACGCGCTCTACCGCCTACGGTCAACTCTTGGACATCGAGAACGGATCGCGACCCATCTCCGAAATCAGCGAGGCGGACGTGCTCACCGTCCATCGACTCAAGTCGGCGGTGTACACGGTAGCCTTTCCCCTCCGAATCGGGGCAGCGTTGGGCTCGGGGCGGCCCAACCTGCTCCGGTCGTTGGAAACCATCGGTATTGATCTCGGTATCGCCTTTCAGCTTCGCGACGATGTCCTCGGCGCCGGGTTCGATAGCGAATCGGCCGGCAAGAGCACCAACGACCTGATCGAAGGAAAACGAACCCTGCTCGTCGTGCGAGCCTGGGATAAGGGATCGGCAGAGGACCGGGCCCTCCTCGAGCAGGTGGTGGGCAATCCCCGTGCCACTTCGCAAGAGGTCGATCGCGCGAGAGAGATCATCCGCGACAGCGGCAGTCTCGCCTTTTCCGAGGACCGCATACGCCGGCTCTACTCCCGTGCACTGCGCCAGATCGAGAAGGACCCGTCGCTCCGGCCGTCAGGCAAGGGTCTACTCAAAGAGATCGGGGATCGGCTCGTGCACCGGGCGAGCTAACCCGTCAACTATCGGACGATGAACCCGTGGCCACGCCGGCGGCCTGGAGCTGTTCGGAGAGCTCGCGTTGCATCGTCGTGTAGCGCTCCTTAAGGCCATTCTCTTGGCGTTCCATGGCTTTGAGTCGGATCTCGAGGGTCTCTTTTTCTTCGGTCAGGAGGTCCTCGACCTCCTTCCGGTTCTTTGCCCGTACGAGAAGTCCCCCGATCGGTCGGTATACCGGAGTGTCCTCGGGAAGCGTCTTCAATTCCTCGAGGGTATGGGTCGTTTCACGTAGCTTGAGGTCGAATTGCAGTCGCTGCTGAGCGACGCTGCCGAGGTCTTGCTGAAGGCGCTGGAACTGCTTCAGGTCGTTCTGAAGTTTGG
>JBAUTP010000122.1:0-1995 GCA_049582265.1 Thermoplasmata archaeon | reverse complement strand
CATGCCACCCATGCCGCCCATACCCCCGGGGCCACCGCCTGGGCCGCCCGCGGGTGGGGAAGTGGACTTGGACGCGATGACGTCGTCGATGCGCAGGATCATGACCGCGGCATCCGTAGCCGACTGGATCGCCTGGCGTCCCACGCGGATCGGTTCCACGACGTGGAGCGTGCTCATGTCCTCGATCTTTCCGTTGTAGACGTTCACGCCGGAGTACTTCTTCCCGCTCTTGTGGGACTGGCGCAGCTAGATCAGGATGTCGATGGGGTCGAGTCCCGCGTTCTCAGCGAGCGTCCGAGGCACCGACTCCAGCGCCTCGGCAAAGCTCTCGAACGCGAGCTGCTCCCGTCCACCGATCTTCGCCGCCTCGTCGCGCAGATGGAAGGCGAGGTCCGCGGCCGCCGCACCGCCGCCGTAGATGAACCGTCCGTCCTCGACGGCGACAGCCACCACGTTGAGCGCGTCGTCCAACGAGCGCTCGATCTCGTCGAGCACGTGCTCCGTGCCGCCGCGCATGAGGATCGACACGGCCTTGGCGTTCTTGGCGCCCGTTACGAACGTGAGCGCATCATCGCCGATCTTGCGCTCTTCGACGAGGCCCGCCGTTCCGAGGTCGTCCTTGGTGAGCTCGCTCACCTTCGAGACGATGGACGCGCCGGTCGCCTTCGCGAGCTTCTCCATGTCGGACTTCTTGACGCGCCGGACGGCGTAGACGCCCTCCTTCGCGAGGAAGTGCTGGGCCAGGTCGTCGATGCCCTTCTGACAGAACACGACGTTGGCTCCGCTCTTCTTGACGGTCTCGACCATGCGGCGCAGCATGTTCTCCTCTTCCTGGAGGAACGCGTTGAGCTGCGACGGGTCGTTGATCTCGATCTTGGCATCGATCTCGGTCTTCTTGATCTCGAGAGCGGCGTCCAAGAGCGCGATGGTGGGGTTCGTCACGCGAGCGGGCATCCCCGAGTGGACCTTCTCCTTGTCCACGATGACGCCCTCGATGAGCTGGGTGTCGGTCATCGAGCCACCCTGCTTCTTGATGAGCTGAATGTTGTCGAGCTCGACATAATAGCCGGTCTCGGTCTTCTCGGCCACGGCGGTGATCGCCTTCACCGAGATATCGGCGAGCATCTCACGGTTGAACGAGACGGCCTTCGACGCCATCGCGGTCACGGCGATGCGCTTCAGGGTCTCGGTATCGTCGACCTTCACGGGGCTCGAGATCGAGTCCAGCACTTCGAGCGCCTTTCGGGACGCCAGGCGGTACCCCTGAGAGATGATCGTGGGGTGGATGTTCTGCTCGATGAGGCCCTCGGCGCGCTTGAGGAGCTCGCCCGCGAGCACGACGGCGGTCGTTGTGCCGTCCCCCGCTTCCTGGTCCTGGGTCTTCGCGACTTCGACGAGCATCTTCGCTGCCGGGTGCTCGACGTCCATCTCCTTCAGAATCGTGACCCCGTCGTTCGTGACGACGACGTCGCCCATCGAATCGACGAGCATCTTGTCAAGCCCTCGCGGGCCCAACGTCGATCGTACTGCATCCGCGATCGCCTTGGCCGCCGAGATATTGTTCGAAAGGGCGCCGCGCCCTCTCTCTCGCTTCGTTCCTTCCTTCAACACAAAAATGGGCGTTTGTCCTGTCAGCATGGTTTTTTCTCCCCGAGATGTCCCCGAGTACTGGTTCGGGTAGAAATGCGCTCGTATTTAATGATTGCCCAAATTTCTAGGTCTCTTTTCTTTGGAATCGGTGCCCAGCCCCGAAGGAGGCGCTTCCCTGAGATCGGGCTCGAAGTGACCGCCTAAACCTCGGGCGGGTGAGGCGCTGACTGCGCCTCCGTCCGAATGCGTTCGAGCCAAAGCTGGTGGCCCGCATGCATCGCCTCCGGGTGGAGGGCATGGCCAAGGCGGGGTACGATCCCCCGCTGGGATTCCTCCGTGAGTACATGGCTACCCTCGGGTCGCTTATCGATCAACCAGGCGTGGTAGACATCGATCCCCCGACCG
>JBAUTP010000121.1:0-16176 GCA_049582265.1 Thermoplasmata archaeon | reverse complement strand
CTGGACAACCTCGGAGGCTTTCTGCGCCTCGCTGACGGTCATGTCCGGGCCCCCGGTGACATTGATGAGCGCGCCGGTGGCGCCGGCGATGTCGACCTTGAGAAGCGGGGAGTTGATCGCCTCAAGGACGGCATCCTCCGCCCGATTATCGCTCTCGGACTCGCCGATCCCGATGAGCGCGACGCCGCCCCCCTTCATGATCGTGCGAAGGTCGTTGAAGTCGAGGTTCACGAGCCCGGGGCGGGTGATGATCTCGGTGATCCCGCGGATGGCGCGCGCCAGGACCGAGTCCGCGACCTTGAACGCCGTTTGGATGGGGAGCCGCGGAACGAGCTCAAGAAGTCGGTCGTTGGGAATCGTGATGACCGTGTCGATCGACGAGCGGAGCCGTTCGAGGCCCCACATCGCATTTTCCGTACGCACGAGCCCCTCGCTCGCGAACGGCAGCGTGCAGACCGCGATCGTTAGCGGGTTCCCGCCGTTCGCGTCCTTCGCGAGCTGAGCCACGACCGGGGCGGACCCGGTACCGGTGCCTCCGCCCAGCCCCAACGTGATGAAGACCATGTCGGAATCCGCGAGTGCCTTCTTGATTTCGTCCTCGGCCTCGTGGGCCGCCTGCTCGCCGACCTGAGGAAGTGCCCCAGCGCCAAGACCTCGCGTCAGGCGCCGGCCCAGCAGGACCTTTCGAGGTGCATGGATCGCCAAGAGATGTTGGGCGTCCGTGTTGCACGCCACGAGTTCGGCACCGGCGAGCCCTTCTTCCACGAGCCGATTGATCGTGTTGCAGCCTCCCCCGCCGCATCCCACGACCTTGATGTTGGTCTTGAGCGAGGCCAGGACAGCTTCCAGCTCGGTGTCGTCGCTGGGGGGCGGCGCGGACGCGGGGGCGCCACGCTTGGATTCCGACGGAAGATGGGACAAGATTTCCTGAGCGAGAGGACGCATAGTGGGGCTTCCCGCCGGTGAGAGCAGGAGCCACCTTATAAATCGTTACTCGTGGATGCAGTGGTCGGACGTGGAGTACGAGGAGTGGGCTCGGATCTACCAGCAGATCCAGGACGACTTCGGATTTCCGTTCTCGCGCGAGCAAGATTCGGCCGAGGCTCTCCGCGCTCAGCTTTCGCCCCGGGCACGACACGGAATCCAACCGGCGATCGCCCGTCGCCTTGAGGGCCACGACGTCATTGTGGTAGGTCTGGCGCCCGGCGCCGGCGCGCCGCCCGTCTGGCGACTCTCCCCCACGTCCCATCCGCGGAGCCTCGTCGCGGCCGACGGGGCGGCGGCTATCTGCTTGGATGCGGGTCTCGTGCCCGACATCGTTGTGACCGACCTCGATGGCCCGGTTCCTTCGGAGGTGCTCGCCAACGCCCGGGGCAGTATCGCGGTGATCCACGCGCACGGGGACAATCAGCCCGCGATCGAACGATGGACCTCTGAATTCTCGGGGGAAGTACAGGGCTCCTGGGCGGGGCCTCCGTCACCGGACCTCCTCAATGTGGGCGGCTTCACGGATGGGGACCGAGCCGCATTCCTCGCCGAGCATTTTGGAGCGCTTCGGGTCGTGCTCTGGGGCTTTGACTTCACCCACCCCTCGGAGGACGAAATCGGGAAGGATGTGGAGCGGAAACGGAAGAAACTGAAGTGGGCTGAGAATCTCCTCACCTTCCTTGCCCAGCGTGCCCCCGGTCGGCTCTTTTGGTGGGGCCGGGATGGTGTGGTTCGGCCGTTCCCGGTCGGTCAGGGCACGGCCGCGACCCAGTAGACCACGGCGAGCCCATTCTCGTAGACCGGTACGAACGGTGGCTCACTGAGCCACAGCAGAGCGGCTGGGCTCAAGGGCTCCGCTAAGGCCCCCGGGTCGAGTGCGACTCCGGAGTACATCACCGTGTCCACAACGACCGCGTTGATGGGAAGGAGCACGTGCGGAGCGAAGCTCGAGTTGAGCTCGGCGAAAGCGGCAGAGCGATTATCCCCGGTGAAAAGCGCGGGTGTTGAATCCCAGGTCGCTCGATTTCCGTCGATGCCGAAGATCATCGAGCTGAGCCGGTGGTCGGAAGCCACAACGGCGGTGACGGGGATACCGATCCCCACCCAGAGCCAGAGGGTGGCATCCTGCGGGGTGAGCCCCTCTTGGAAACCACCGAACACGGCGGGGGGCGGATAGGCACTTGCGGCGTTCGCTCCGAGGAGGATCACCACGGCGAGGCTCGCGGCCACGACGGCGCGCCGGCCCCCCACGTCGCCGGCACGCGCGACCAAGCGCCCGAGGCCTACCGCGATCATGAGGCCCAACGGGATGACCAGGTACTCGGCGAATCGCCCCGGAGTGAGCGGGTCGGCCGAGGCTTGTGCCGACGGGAGAGCGAGCGCAACGATCGACGCCACGGCGACGCCAAGGGCCAGCGCGCCGATCCATGTCGGAACGAGGGGTCCGAGACGGGAGAGCGTCAACAACCGGCGCGTTCCGGCAACGAACACGATGGCGAGAAGGAGCGGAGCGACGAAGAGGAGGGTCCCGGTCGAGGCGGTTTCGCTGGTCCCGGGGACGGGGACGAAGAGGAAGATCGATAGACCGAGGAAGAGGGCTAGGCAGAACGCGATGAGCTCGAGAACGTACGATCGATCGGCGGGGAATTTCACGTGGGGAGGCCGTAGTTCTCCCGTCTGTCGACGCCAGCGAAGTAAGGCGCCGAGGAAAACGATGACAAGGAGGGATGCCGCAACGACGGCACCGACGACCGGGCCGATATGGGCCTCCGCCCAGCCGGCGGCGGAGGGCGGAAGCGCGGCGAACACGATGGGCCGGAAGGCGACCGCGTAGCCCAACCAGTAGACCCAGAGAACCGTGACGAAGCCTCCCAGGAAGGCGAGCTCCCGGAACGGGAACCGACGGGCCCAGCCACCCGGTCGAATGAGCTCGTAGAGAACCAGCGTGCCCAACGCGCTCAACAGGAAAAAGAAGCTCGAGAGATGATGTGTCACGATGAGCGCTCCCGAGGTCAGCGAGAGCGGAAGGTACCAGCGGGCGTCCTGCCGTCCTTCGACGAACATCCAGAGCGCCGCGACAACGAAGAAGTCCCCGAGCGCAAGAGGCGCTGGGTGGGCGATCGAGAAGATTCGGGGGAAGGCGACGGAAGCGAACCCCGCTCCCAGGATCGCGATCGTGTCCTGCCGAAAGATGCGTCGGAAGAGGAGGAACAAGGGGAGGACCGAGAGAACGGCGATGACGGGAATCGAGTAGATGAGCGCGCTCAGTACGTTCACCCCGGCGCCCTGAGCGGTGGCTCCGGCCACGAAGAAGATCCCGGGGAAATCGTTGTACGCGGAACCCCAGCCCGGATAGCTGGTACCGGGGGCCACGTGCCCGGTCGTAACGAGCGTCAGTGTGAGTCGATAGTATTCGCCCGTATCCGAGCCGAAGACGGGGAATGTCAGAAGGGGCTGTAGGGCTACGAAGACGAGCAGCAGGGCGAGGGCCAACAGCCAAAGAGCGTTCACGCGGTCGAGGCCCGTCGGGAGTGCGGCATGACCGGTCCCTTCCATCGACGACCGACACGGGACCCGACCTCGCCCGACCTAATTCTCCTTCGGTCGATGGGGCAGGCACGCTCGACGCGCGGCCCCGGCCATAGTCATATATAGGGGGCCCAAGTGGCCCCGAATCGAGGCCCCTCGTGCCATCGGCGAAAAAACGGCGTGTGATCAAGCCCGCGAGTCGATCGCATCGACCGGCCGCGAAACGTCCTGCGCCGGCGAAGCGCCCCGCGAAGCCTTCGGCTCCCGCGAAACGGCCCGTGGTCAAGCCGAAACCGAAGCCTCCCGCGGCGAAGGCAGCGCCCGCCACCGCGACCTCCGCCGCGCCCGTCGCGAAGCCGGTGGACGAACGGCGCCATGTGCTCTCGTTATCGTTCCTTCGGGACGGGGACGAGTTCTTGGCGCGTCTTGAGATCGATTCGGGCCAGATCACGGAGCTCAAGAACCGCTCGCTGGACCAGCTGCTTACGCTCGTGGCGAGCGAGCTCGAAGACATCCTGGAGTAACCGTCTCCTGAGCCGGGGCACGGGATCGATCGTCATGCGCTGAGCAAGTCGCTGGTGACTAGATACGTGGCGCGGGGCCCGTGGGGGCACTCCAGGCGCACGAGCTCGGTCGCCTCGGGGAAAAAGGAACTGGCCGGATAGCGCTGGAGCACCGTCGCCCGCAGGCCTTCCCGCGGGAAACGGACCGTCCGGCCATACCGGTCCCGAACGATGTAGCTCTCCGGGGTCCGCCACACGCCTCGGGGCACACGGTGGAGCGTGAGGGACCAGTTTACGAACAAGAAGGCGACCCAGACGAGGCTCAACGCCACAAGTCCCGGGAGGTCCTGCCGCAGGCCCGCAGCGGAAGAGCTGACCGTGAGTTCGACGAACGCGAGGAACATCACCGTTACGGCGCCCGCAAAGATGAGGAAGACCCGGATCCCTCGCACGCGACCGCCGTGGTTCGGGATGAACGGACCTTGGACGGAGACGTCGGAGGGTCCCGTACCTTCCTTCGCGCCGGTGGTCCCAGGGGAGCGCGGGATCTTAACGACGTGCGACACGGCCGCTCCCGCTCCGGAATCCGCTCCCCGAGTGTTTAATGATGGCGCCGGAATCCGCGGTCCATGAAGAGCGCCACGGAGTACCTATGGTTCGAGACCAAAGCACGGAGGGAGTTCGTGAACATTACGGAAAAGGTCCGGACGATCGTTCGAGCGAGTGGGGTTTCGGACGGTCTCGTCCTCGTCTCGGCGATGCATATCACTTCGGGTTTGTACGTGAACGACGACGAGCGAGGTCTGCTTCGTGACATCTCCGAATGGACGGAGCGCCTGGCGCCGCCGGGAGACTATCACCACCACGACACCGGGGAATCGAACGGTGACGCGCATCTCAAAAATCTCCTCCTTGGGCATCAGGTGATACTCCCGGTGACCCGGGGGGATCTGGATCTCGGCCCCTGGGAGCAGGTGTTCTACGCCGAGTTCGATGGGCAGCGACGCAAGCGCGTGGTCGTGAAGCTGATCGGCGAGTGACCCCTCTTCACGCCTCGGCGAGAGGGTCCATGGTCGGTCCCACGCGCTTGATCTCGTAGCGCGGGAGCGGCTTCGTGGTGTCCACGAGGGGGACCTTTCGCGCGATCTCGCGGGCCATCGCGGAACACGAAGAGGGGCGCACCGGTCGGTCCGTGTATCCGGGAAGCGCGAGGTCGTACGTCACGACCTTCTTCTCGGCGACGGTCTCCCAGACCGCACGGTAGATGCGCTCTGCGGCCTCGTCCTCCCCGATGTGGTGGAGCAGCATCTCGAGCGAAAGGATCTCGGCGACGGGATCTGCCTTGTCCTTCCCCCCATACTTGGGGGCGCTGCCATGCACCGGTTCGAAGACCGCCGTCGTCTCGCCGAAGAGTGCGCCCGGGGCCACGCCCAGCCCTCCCGCAAGACCGGCGCACAGGTCCGAGAGCACATCCCCAAAGAGGTTCGTCGTGACGATGACCTGGTAATCCTGAGGTTTCTTCACCAGCTGCATGCACATGTTGTCGATCAGTCGCTCATCGGAGGTGATGTCCGGATACTGGGGTGCGATGGCTTGGAACGCCTGCTGGAAGAGTCCCCCCGTCGTCTTCATGATGTTCGCCTTGTGGACGGCGGTCACATGGTCGCGGTGATCGCGCCGGGCGTATTCGAAGGCGAATCGGATGATCCGGTCGGACGCCTTTCGCGTGATGACATTGACCGTCTCCGCTTCGGTGTGTTCGCTGTTCCCCCAGCGTTCCACGCCGGAATACAATCCTTCCGTCGCCTCTCGCACGACAACGAGGTCCGTCTCGGGGAATCGAGTTCCCTCCCCCGCGATAGCGCGTGCGGGACGCACCGACGCATACAGGTCGAGCTTCTGCCGCAAGGCGACGTTCACGGACCGGAAGCCACTTCCGATCGGTGTCGTGAGCGGACCTTTGAGTGCCAGACGCGTACGTCGAATGGACTCTAATACGCCGTCGGGAAACGGTGTCCCTTCCTTCTCGATCGCACGTTCGCCGGCGTCAACGACCTCCCAGTCGATCGCGACCTCCGTCGCCTCCGCTACGAGGCGCGCCGCCGCGGTGACCTCGGGTCCGATGCCGTCGCCCGGGATCAGCGTGACGCGGTAGGAGGTCATGGCCAGTGTCTTCGCACACCCCCGCGAGGGCGTTTAACGCTTAACCCTTCGAACGGGACGCCGACCCGTCGGGCTTTCGCTCGGGTGGGGGCACAGGCCCCGCGGTCGCCTCGATTACTTCGGCGCTCAGACGACGAAGGATGCGGTCCCGGATCCGGTCCTCGTCGGGGTCGACCGTGGTGATGACCACCACACCATCCCAGGTGGTGGGACTCAAGTCGGCGAGCTCGAGTCGGACCTCCTGGATGGGGTAGCCATTGAGAGGAGCCGAGAACTCCGGCTCCGCGAGGATCGCTTCCACCGCTTTCACCGATACTTTGAGCGGGAAGGTCACTCGGACACGATGAACGCGGCTGGTGCTCTGGGAGTAATTGATGATGAGCGCCGAAAGCACGAGTGAGTTGGCGACCTGCGCGACCTTCCCGCCTTCGAGCTCGAGAACCGTGTAGAAAAGTCCAATGTCGCGCACGGTGCCCGTGTAGGCGGGATAGACGAGCTCGTGGGGGTAGGAAGGAGAGAGCGCACCGTAGCTCGATGAGATGAGGCCCACCTTCTCGCCGACGCGGAACGGCCGCGTGAACAGGAGAACCATCCCGGCGAAAATGTTGCTGATGACGGTCTGGCTCGCGAGACCGAGGACGATGCCGGCGAAGGCGCTTCCGAAGAAGATGCTATCGACGGAAACCCCAAAGATCGACGCCACCGCCACGAGGACAACGGCAGCGATCGCAATGTTGACGACGAGTCGGATCCCTGTCGCATGGCGGCCTTCGTGCACCTCCCCAAAGTAGTGCGTGACCGCGCGTCCCAGCGCTCGCGAGAAGAGGTATCCCACGAGCAGGACGAACCCCGCTTCGAACGCCAGGAGCTCCCAGCTCGTGAACTCAACGTGGGTGTACCGGGGAAGGAGGAGCTCGATGAAGAGGTAGGTGAAAATGAGGATGATTCCGGTGGCGATCGCGATGCCGAGGTCCCACCCCAGGCTGCGCCGCGTGGACCGTTCCGTGGGAGCCATCATCGAACCCCAACCCTACCAGGGGAAAGACCTTGCTAGGAGTGAAACTCGTTTTTCAAAGATTTCTTATAATCCAAAGAAATCATCCCTTGCGTGTCCGCGATTCCCCACCCCGAAGTGCTCGACCCGAACTGGCTTCCGCCGGTTCCGATCGGTCGTCGTCGTGTTCTTGAACGCGTGGTGAACTGGCTTGGCGATCCGTACCCGAACGAGCCGCCTCCTTTCGCCGCATCGGTCGTCGGACCACCCGGATCCGGAACTTCGACCATTGCGGGGCTGGCGGCCCGTCGCGTCAGGGACGCGCTGCGCCGGGAGCAACTGGGTCCGCCCGCCGCTCTCGTGAATGTCCCGGTAGGTGGCCTGCGCGGGACCCATGCCATCGCCACGGCCATGCTGCAGAGCCTTGACTCGGGCTTCAACGGTCGAGGATTCCCGAACGCGCAGATACTCGCCGGTTTCCTTCACCGGCTCCAACGGGACGAGAAGCCGGCCATCGTCGTTCTCGACAATATCGGGCCCGCGACCCCCAACCTTACTTCCCTCGTTAAGGCGTTGACCGACCCGCAGCAGTTCCTCCCCGAGGGAGCCGGCCGAGCTCCACCCCTTTGGCTCATCCTCGCCGGAAGGAAAACGGGGGTGCAGATGGGTGGCCGAAACGGGCCCGTTCGATTTCCGGTTGGTCACCAGATTTCGCTCGAGCCGCTGACCGCTACCGAGCTCGAGGCGATTGTCCGTGATAGAGCCGAGCGAGCCCTCGGTCGCACCGCGCCGCCGGAGCTCATCGATGGTATTGCCGCGTGCGCCATGGAATCGGGATTCGGAGCCCGACGGGCGGTCGAGCTCCTGCGGCGGGAGCTCTTGGGTCCATCGCTTCCCGCTCTTCCTCGTCCGCGAATGCTTGCCACGAACGAAGGGCCGGTCGAGCCGCGGGTCTTGTGGGCCATCGAACGGGCGATGGTGAACGGAAGGGCCCCGGTGGGCCTGGTTCGAGCATGGGAAGGACGGTACGCTCGATTGGAGGGTCGACCCAGCTTGCCAGTGACCACCCTGTGGCGTCGGATCGTGCGCTTGGAAGGATCCGGATACCTTCGACGCGAGGTGCGCGTGGGGGGTCCGGGAGGTTCTCAGTCGTTCCTCGAAGTGCTCCGACCGTTTCACGCCAACCCGCGCCCGGTCATCAGAAATCCTCGAGCCGGCGACCTGGTGGGCGAGCCGTGGCCGGTGTCTCCGGGGGAGGAGGCGGTGGGCGCGGTTCGAAGGACGCTGCCCTCTCCTTCGATGGACGCAACTGGCGACGCACCATCTCTGCCAGCGACCTCGAACTGAGGGCGGCTTCGAGACGCTCGAACGGTGCGTTACGGAGCGCTTCCCGGTCCTGAAACCCCGCCCGGAACAGCATTCGCCCGCGCACGCGACCGATCCCGCGAACCCGGACGAGGTCGAGCAGTTCTTCCTTCACTCCGTATCGCACGCGAAGACCGAGGTCGTCCGCGGTGCGAGCGAGTCTTCGATTGAACCGAAGCGCAAGTCGCGAGAGGCCGAAAAGGAGCCATTCGGCATCCTCCCGTTTAGCCCGCACGTCCCCCGCCCCGATGCCGAATCGATCCGTGAGATCAATGAGGGGGGTTTCTTCCATCCAGCTCGCGAGCACGTCGGCTGTCTTGAGCGTCGAGAGGAACGCCTCCAACTCGAGCTGTAGCGGTTCCTCTTCGGGCTTGACGAGGAGCTCAGGCTCGAGGTCGACGTAGCGGCCCATGAGGTCCGCGGTCTCGATCGCTCGGAGGAAGAGGGGCGTCATATCGGGCGTAGCCGAGATCGCGGCCAGGAGCGGGTAGGTCGCCACGCCGAGGGGGGCCCGTTCCAGGACCTGACGTAGCACCACGGCCGTGAGAGGGTCGAAGTAGAGCTCGCTCGTGAGATGTCCGAACGCCGTGGCGCGTAGGTGCGGACCGGCTTCCAGAAACTCGTGCTGCCGTAGGAAGTCGCGGACGTTCCCGAGCAGGTACTCGAGGTCGCTCACGGGGAGCGAATGTCCGTAGAAGGTCCCCTGGAAGAACTGCTCGAGCTCCGCCTCCGTGTGGACCTCGCCGCTCGCGACGAGCGCCAGAAGGTGCATCCGCAGGGCCGGTTCCGCCGCGAGCCGCGACTCAACGTTCTCCGGTCCGGCCCCTAAGACCTCCTCGAGATACTCCGCCTGCTGCTCCTCGTCCTTCGCCAGGAGGACGGCCTCGCCGGCGTCGTCAAATCGTGGCCGGCCGGCGCGTCCGCACATCTGGAGCACCTCGATCGCGGGGATCGGCATCTGCCGACCCAATCGCGCCTCGTAGCGCATGATGTCCCGCACGATCACACGGCGAGCGGGAAGATTGATGCCCGCCGCCAACGTCGGCGTTGCCGTCAAGACCTTCAGTCGGCGGTCCTTGAACGCTTGCTCGATCACGTGTCGCTCGGGGTTGGTCAGCGAGGCGTTGTGGAAGGCGACCCCATGGGGGACCAGTTGGACCAAGTGGCGCATCCCTTCCGTTTCCTCCTCCCCCGCTTCGGTCAACTCCTCGACCAGCGCACGACAGGATTCCTTCTCTTGCGAGCTCAGAAGTCCCCGAACGGTGCTGGTCAAGGCTTGGGCCAGCTGGTCACTTCCCTTCCGAGTGCTGACGAAGACGAGAGCTTGGCCGCCCTCCTCGATCACCGTACGGACCAAGCGCGGGACGGGCCCGTCCGAACCGCGGAGAGCGCGCTCGGTCCGGTCGGTGAACGTGATCTGTCCGTCCAGGTAGACGCCGGCCTTGAGCGGTACGGGACGGAAGTCACTCGTGACGTGAACGGCCCCCAACCAGTCCGCGACGGCGCCTGAGTTACGGACCGTGGCCGAGAGCGCGAGGACCTGGAGGCTGGGGTTGTGCCGGCGCAGTCGCGTGAGACTGACCTCGAGCGTCGGCCCACGTTCGGGGTCGCGCAGCAGATGCACTTCGTCCGCCACCACGACCCCCAATCGATCCAGCCAGGGACTCCCCTTACGGAGCAGTCCGTCGGCCTTCTCGCTGGTAGCGATCAAAATGTCCAGCTTTTCAAGCGTCGCCGCGGGAAGGTCAAAATCACCCATGGAAAGACCAATCTTGACGCCGAGGGACGTGAACGCACTCATTTCCTCATACTTTTCTTGGGCGAGAGCGCGGAGAGGGACCAGGTAGAGTCCGGTATGTCCCCCCTTGACGGCCCGGAGGAGTCCGAGATACGCGACGAGCGACTTTCCGCTTGCCGTCGGACATGCCAAGAGGACGCTACGCCCTTCGAGGACCGGGCCTAGCGCAGCCGCTTGCGGTGGGTAGAGCGCGGTAATGCCCGAGGCTTCGAGAATCGCGCGGACCTCGGGATCGATCGGCAGACCCTGGAGGGGCACCGAGCCGGAAATGAGTGGCGCTGAACTCGGGGACGACGTCGGGGGAGGAACGGCTCGGGGATTGGGCACGCCGATGCTACCGCCTTTGGTTAGAAACGATTTCGTCGTGCGCGACCGGTGATCGAGGCGATTCGAGTTCCCTCCTTCCAGGAGCCTTCGCGCCCACCTACGCGGCCGTCTCGGGTGAGCGCTCGTCATCGGCAAGAGTCCGGCCGAGGATCAACTCCTGGATCTCGGTGGTTCCCTCCACGATCGGGAAGACGCGAGCGTCCCGGAAGATCCGTTGCGCCGGGTGATCCCCCCGAACGCCCGCGGGCCCGATCACATCGAGCGCGCGCTGAGCGATATCGACCGCCGCTTGGGAAGCCGCGAGTTTGGCCGCCGACGCGTAGGTCGTGAACGGTTCGCCGGAATCCCGCAATAGCGCCGCGCGCTCCACGAGAGCGGAAGCCGCGGTCCATTGAGCATAGGCGCGCGCCAACGACCGCCGCTTCCAATCGTCGGGCCGACTCGTAACGGCTTTCTTCAGTTCTTCCAGAGCTGCGCGGGCGACGCCCAGCGCGCACGCGGAGATCCCTACCCGGCCACCGGTCAAGGCACCGAGGGCGAGCGAGAGCCCCTGACCCTCCTCGCCCAGCAGCGACTCCGGCCCGAGACGCACATCCTGAAGGACAACTTCGACTGTCTCACTGCCACGGAGCCCGAGCTTGTCGAGCCGCTGCCCGACGGTGAATCCCGCGGTTCCTCGCGGCAGCAAGAAGGCGCTGATCGCCCGCGACTCGGTCGAGAGATCCTTTCTCGCGAACAGCACGATGACGTCCGCGCTCCCCGCATTGGTGATGAACATCTTCGTTCCGTCGATACGGAATCCCTTTCGTTCGCGTCGGTACCGTGTAGCGAGTTGAGCGGCATCCGATCCCGCCCCAGGTTCCGTTAACGCGAACGCGCCCAGGAACTCCCCCGAAGCCATCGAAGGGAGATACCGGCGTTGCTGGTCCGCGGTTCCCCATCGTACGATGGGTGCTGCCGCCACCGAGAGATGCACCGAGAGAAGGGTTGCGACCGCGGCACTTCCGCAGGCGATCTCCTCCAGGACGGCCGCCGTCGCACGGGTATCCCCGCCCTGTCCTCCGAATTCGGGAGGGATGCTGAGACCCATGAACCCTTCTCGGCCGAGCCCGACCCGGATCGATGCCGGCATTCGGTCCTCCCGGTCGAGCGCGGCCGCGTGGGGGGCGATCTCCTTCTCCGTGAACCGGCGCGCACGGGCGCGCCAGTGCTCGACCGACGTGGGCTCGACTCCGGTCACTGACGGCCCAGCCGCGCGAAGGCTTAATTCGGTTGTCCCGGTGCTTCTTCGCCGAAGGAGGCATCGTTCGTGTCCGCTTCGGCGTCTCCCATCCTCAAGGACCGGTTCACCTCGCTCGACACGCTCGCCCTCACCCGCGAGGTGCGGTCGATGGGCCGGGCGTGGCTCGACAAGGTGTTCGACCTTCCTTCCGGGGGACTTCTCTTCGCGTTTCGGCGGGCCGGCGCAGGGCGTCAGGAACTGAAGGTTCGTCCCGGGGTATACGGGGCGCTGCTCAGCGACCGGAACCCCCACGCGGAGGAACCCGGCCCCCTCAGCCGGGAGCTCCGTCGGTGGCTCACCGGAGCGCAACTCCATGGAATCCAGCAAGCCGGAGGGGAGCGGTACTTCGAGATCGAGCTCACCCGCGGAGACGTTGCAGGGAAGCTGACGCTGGTCATCGAATTGTTCGGAACCGGCAACATCCTCCTCGCGCGCGATGACCAACTTGTCGTAGTGTCTCACTCCCGGACGTGGGCCCATCGGTCCGTCCGTGTCGGCGTCCCGTACCAGCGTCCGCCCGCCCGGAGAGACCCGTGGACCGCGTCGATGGCGGAGCTCGAGGCGACGCTCGGGGCTTCCCGCACGGACCGCGCGAGCACGTTGGCGGCCCGCTTGGCATTGGGCGGCCCCGTGACCGAGGAGGTGCTCGCCCGGGCGCGTGTCGCAGGCTCGGAACCTGCGCCTACCGACCTCGCCCGAGCGGCGACGGAAATCCACGCCGCGCTCGCGGGACTCCTGGGGGAGGTCGGCGACCAACCTCGGGGATACCTCTATCGACGCAACGAGGTCGCGATCGACGTTGAGCCCTTCCGGGCCGTACGCTGGAGTGAGGATCCGGGCGTCGAGGTGGTCGAGTTCGCCACTTTTTCCGAAGCGGCGGAGGACTACTTCTCGTCGCTCGCGCCCCCCGATGCCATCTCTGTGGCGAAGGTAAGCGCGATGGCCGAAGTTGAGCGTCAACGGGACCAGCAGGCCGAGGCCGTCCGCACTCTGGCCGATGACTCTCGACGGCTTACGGCGGAAGCGGAACGGATCTATACCCACTATGCGGAAGCGGAAGAAGAGCTTGCGAAATCGCTGGAAGCGGACCCGGATGGTTCCGCGGCGATCGTCGTCGAGCTCGACGGGGCTCCCACGCGCCTGATCCGGGGTCGAAGTTTGACCGAGAGCGCCCAGGCGATCTATGAAGAGGCCAAACGCGTCCAACTCAAGCTCGCTGGCGCCCGCGAAGCCCTTGCCGCCACCGAACATCGCTTGCAGGGACCACCCCCGATCGACGGTCCCCACGCATCGACGTCCTCGAAGGCGTCGCCGGTCGGCACCGGCCGGAAACTCTGGTTCGAACGGTATCGCTGGTTCCTCTCTTCCGAAGGAGCCATCGTCATCGGGGGTCGCGATGCGGCCTCCAACGACCTGGTGGTCCGTCGCTACCTAAAGGCCGGAGACCGCTATGTTCACGCCGACATTCACGGCGCCCCAAGCGTGATCGTGAAACATCCCGAACCCGGTCAGGACCCGGTCACGGAGACGACCCTTCGAGAAGCTGCCCAGTTCGGCGTGGCGTTCTCGAAGGCATGGCGTGCAGGTCTCGCGGCAGGGGATGCGTTCTGGGTCGAAGCGGACCAGGTCTCCAAGGCGGCCGCCACGGGGGAGTTCGTCGCGCGCGGCGCGTGGGTCATCCACGGGCGAAAGAATGTGATTCGAGACCTGCCGCTCGAACTGGGCCTTGGGATGGTCAGCGTTCAAGGCGCCGAGCGTTGGACCGCGGCTCCCCGATCCTCCGTCGAACGTTGGGGAAAGGTACGCTTTCTCTTGACGCCGGGAGAAGAACGTGAGCGGCTCGCCCGGGAGAGGGAACTCACGGAAAGTCTAGGGATTCCTTCGTCCCTCCTCCAGGGCCTGCTGCCGGCGGGCGGGCTCACGGTCCGTCGCGCGTAGGCCCGGACGACGTCACGGGCCGTCGCATAGTCCCCGAGGCGGCGCCACGTGTGGCGCGACGTTCGTAGGGCGACCAGGACGAGCTCCCGTTCCGCCGTGGGCAACGGCTCGCCGACGCGTAGCACCCGTTCTGGGTCGAGGGGGACACGACGTGCCGCAGTTCGGGACCCTTCGACGATCGAGACCGCGAGCGTGAACGGCTTCTCGGGGGTCACCCAGACCGTTGAAAACGCGCTGGGCGGGCCGTTCGACCGATTTCGGCCGTCCCGGCGCTCGAGCCGGCGTATGGTCATCGGTGGGTCGGACCCCGGGAGCGAGGAGCCTACCTCGAGCACCACGTCGGGCGCCACAGTTGCGCTGCTTCGTTCCGAGCGCTGACCATCGGAGACAACGAGTCCGACCCTCACGGGCACGGGGATCCGTTCCACGAAGGGATGGGTCCAGCGACAGACCGAGCAGCGCGCGAGTCCGCGGAGTGCCTTTCGCTGGTGTTCCGTCTTCATCGCGTGGACTCGGTGAAGCGTCACCTGTCCGCAAACCTCGCAGAACAGCTCGGCGGCGTGAACCGAAGGGGACGCCCGCCCCCGCGACCGGGGACGGGGAGAAGACTCGGTCTCAGTGGGGCTTCTCCCCTCGCTCATGGCCGGTGTCCTTTCCACCGCGCGGCTCCAGAGGCCGCCTCTCCCATGGTCGAATGGGGCTGCCCGAATTTGAATCGGGGTCCCGGGCTCCCAAAGCCCGTAGGATGGACCAATAGCGCGAACGGGCAGGCACGCCCCCCGTACGTAACTACCCCACAGCCCCGCATTCGACCTAGACCGCGTCCACGAGCTTCAAGCTGCGCCCGATCCGGCATTCCGCGGGTTCCGCGTGGACGTGCTCGATTCTGAACCGCTGCCGTGGAGGAAGGAACGGGCCGGCACAGATTCCCCAGTTGGGGCAGTCGAGGCGCGAGCAGGCGTAACGGCCGGTCTGGACGTGGCTCCCCACGATGGCACTGCGGGCCTCCACGACGAGCGGCTGAGCGACGGCCTCGACTTCGACGACGGCGGCCGAGACTTCCTGGAGCGCGCAGGGATGCTCGACCGGCCGCACGCGTGTCACCCGGTACCGACGGCCTGCGTCAAGCGTCAAGCAGGCGTGACGGTACGGACACGTGCGGCAGACCGGCGCCCCCCCAAGGTACGTGAATTCGTAGCCGACGCTCGCCTGCTTACGGCTCAGCAAGGTGATGTCCGTCATGCTATCCTCCGATAACCCCCGTGACCGCTGCCAGGCGTTCGGCAGCCTCACGGATCATTCCGTTGTCCCCCAAGATCGTGTACCGGTCGCTACGGATCGAATGAGCCAGCGTGAGCGCGGTCACTATCTCTTCGGGCGAGACCCCGAGCTCCCGGGCCGTGGTCGGTGCACCGATGACATGGAGCGCGGTCCGGATGCGTCGCCAGTCTCCTCCATGGAGGTACATCATCATGATCGAACCGACTCCGCACTGTTCCCCGTGAAGGGCCGGACGCTTCGCCGTGCGGTCGAGGGCGTGGCTGAACAGGTGTTCGCTTCCCGAGCAGGGCCGAGACGAGCCCGCTACGCTCATCGCGATACCGGCGACGATCATGGGTCGAATGGCGATCCACACGGACTCTTCCAGGTTCGGTTTGATGAGGGCGGCGTGGTCGACGATCTCCTGGGCCGCATATTCTGCGAGCGTCGCCGCCGTGGTCGAGAACTCCTCGTTCCGAAGCCTCGCCGCGAGCTTCCAGTCGAGGACCGCGGTCACGTTCGAGATAACGTCGGCACAGCCGGAGGCCAGGAGCCGGAAGGGCGCCTGTACGATCACGGATGTATCCGCAAGGACCCCGACCGGGACGACCGCCTCGATGCTGGACACCGAGTCCACGTCGTGAAGGGAGGCGCGCGGGGAGGAGATGCCATCGTGAGCCGCGGAGGTGGGGACGCTGACGAACGGGATCTTGAGGCGCGCAGCGGTCATCTTCGCGATATCGATCTTGCTGCCTCCGCCTACTCCTACGAGGAACCGCGCCTTCCTGGCCCGGACCAGCTCGACGACCCGGTCCACCTCGGCCGCCGTCGATTCCTCCGCGATGACCGTTGTCACGTTGAAGCCGGATGCCGTGAGTATCTCCACGGCGCGCTCACCGGCAAGCTCGGCCGTGCGAGGTCCGGTGATCACAACACCATCGTCGGGAAAGTCGAACTGGCGACACGTTCGTCCCAACTCCGCGAGCACGCCGTGACCCGCGAGTACAGTACGGGGAAAGACCATGGACCG
>JBAUTP010000120.1:0-11449 GCA_049582265.1 Thermoplasmata archaeon | reverse complement strand
ATGGGGGGCCGTCCTCCGCATTAGGTGACGTTTACTGGGATTTGACCCGGCCCTCGGCTTCCCACAGCACCTCGAGTTCGATGTCGGGGGTGGGGGCCTCGCTCGAAGTTGTTGCGCACCCCCAAGGGATATCCCGGTCAACTTTATCCCACTCGGCTAGCCGCCCTCCCGACACGTGGGCTCTCACCCCCCTTCCGAGAACGCTCATATTCCCGGCGTATGCTCCCTCCCAAAGTCGTGTGGCTGTATGTTCTCCGACACGGGCCGGCTGAGTCCCGGGACGCGCGTCGTTGGCCGAACGATGAGGGTCGTCCGCTCAGTCCGGCGGGACTCAGGGCCACGCGCCAAGCCGTTCGTGGGCTTGCGGACTTGGTCGGGAGTGTCGACCACTTGCTGACGAGTCCTGCGACACGGGCTCGTCGGACAGCCGAGGTGCTGCGTGATGCACTGGGCAGATCTCCCAAACTGACGCTCTGCGACGAACTGCGTCCGGGCCGGACCGCGCCGGAGATCCTCGATTGTGTGAAGCACCTCCCCCGACCGCGAATGCACGTCGCGGTCGTCGGGCACGAACCGGCGCTGGGTGAGCTGATGGGGTTGGCATTGACGGGGGAGGCCATCTCTCTCAACCGGCTGAGCAAAGGCGGGGCCGCGAGTCTCGACTTCCCGCGGGCTCTCGTCCCTTCCGGAGCCCGACTGGAGTGGCTGCTTACTCGGAAGCAGCTGATGCGCTTGAAACGGTAACGCTGCGCGAACTCCGTGCCGTAAGATCGCGCCGTCGGCGGGTCCCGTTCCGCTCAAAGAGGGGCATCACGAGCTTGACCACGTCCTCGTGCACCTGGGCCGGATTACGATTGGCATCGACCGGTCGGAATCCGTAGGTGTCGACCATCCATTCGAATTCCCGCCGCAGTCGTTTTTGGTACAGGAAGAAGCTCTCGAAGCGGTCCCGAGAAAGACTAAGGTCCATCCCCGACTCCCAGTAGTCGAGAGAGCCGTACTTCGAAATCGCCCGGTGAAGGAGGATCTCGGGGCGAGCGTCCATGAAGACGACGAGGTCCGGTCGGAGCGCAAAGCCCGAGGTTTGCTGGGCCCATTCGCGCGATGCCCCCCTCACGATGGCTCGCGCCATGAGGGTGTAAATGTACCGGTCCGCCAGGACGGTGCTGCCGGCGGAAAGTGCCGGGATGATCTTGTTCTCGAGCTGGTCTGCAAAATCGACAGCGTAGAGGAGCGCCATCGTGGTCGCGCCAAAGGTGTGCCCCTCCTTCGCGCGATCGATCTCCTCGCTTACGAGCGTGGAACGCCGCAACCCGGTATCCACGACGGCATGTCCCTCGACCTCGAGCCATTCCCGAAGGATGCCGACCTCGGTCGTCCGGCCCGAGCCATCCGCACCTTCCAGAACGATGAGCTTCCCCGTGAGCCCTTGTCGTGGCATCCCGGGCAGGCGCGTCCCGTAGGTGCTACTCGTCATGCATCAAGGCCTCCGCCTTGGGGAATCCATCGAGCATAGGCTGGATCTGTCGTCGAAGGTCGGATTGAATGACTTCGACGGACCGACCGGAATCCACCACCGTGAACTCATCTGCGGAGGCGAGCTTGTCATACTCTCGCTTGAGCCGACTCTGAAAACGCTCGTAGCTCTCGATGATGTCATCGGAGAGTCCCATATCCATCCCTGCCTCGTAGAAGGATATCTTGAGACGGGAGGCGAGCTTGCGGCGAAGCGTCACGTTGACCGGGACCCGGAAATAGAACGCCCGGTCCGGTCGAGGAGCGAAGCTGTAGAGCGTTCGCACCCATGCCGGGTCACATCCTCGGGCGGCATCCCGGACGAAGGCGGTGTAGACGTACCGATCGCAAACGACGAGATAGCCCGCCCGCAACGGGGGGAGGATCTGCCGCTCGAACCGGTCGGCAAAATCGGTGGCATGGAGAAGCGAGAACGTCGTTGGGGTGAGCAAATTCTTCTTCTTTCCGCGCCGGATCGTGCTCGACACGAGCTCCGATGAGTTCCATTCAGTGATGAACACTCGATGACCCCGTGCAACGAGCCACTTCGCCAACAATCGGGCCTGTGTCGATTTACCGCTGCCGTCCAGACCCTCGAAGACGAGAAGGCGGCCGGGGTATCCATGCGTAGGCGAGGGCCGCTCAGGAATCACGCAACTTCACCTCCAGGTTCAGCTCACGCATCAACGGCTTTCGGAGCTTTTCGATGGTTCGAGGAGGAAGGGCCACGGCGTTCTCCGGGCTGACATAGACGTTGAGGTTCTTGCCTTCACCCACCAGGGAGAACTTTGGCTGTGCCGGAGCGAGGACCTCGGCGGCGTAGAGGATGGCTCCCAGTCGCCGGGCGGTTTCGAGATCCTCGGACCGGATCACCGGCAAGAACTCCTTGCGCCAGCTCGACGGGGCAGGGTCTCCCTCGTGCAAGTAGGTCACCATCGCGGCGAGGAGCACCTCCCGCTGTTCAAGCCCCCAGATGGGGAAGTTCCGTACCAGGTACGAGGAATGCCGAGCGTGTCGCCAGAGCTCGATGGCGATGCCCGAATCGTGCATCCAGGCTGCGACCTTGAGCGCCAACCTTTCGGAGGGCGTCCATCCTTGCTGGGTGGATACCAGCCCGAACAGGTCCACGGCGACCTCCGCCACTTCGACGCCATGGTCCGCCGAAAAGGAGAGCGCTTCGCTGGCACTTTGAACCGACCGACGTGCCAGGTCCTCCGCCGTCGTGGGCAGCTCGGCACCGGCCGCCTCCGCCGCCAGCCCTTCTCGTATCCCCGTTCCGTTCACGGTCAGGCGGTCGACCTTGGCGGCTCCCATGAGCTCCTCGAAGACGACGAGACCGGCAACGACAACATCTGCGCGATCGGCACCGATCCCGGGGATCGATCGTCGTCGCTCCGAGGGCATCTCGCTCAGAAGCTCGCCGAGTGCGGTGAGGTCCCTACGGCGAAGGGGGTATCCATGGACACGAACGATGGGATACTCCCGAATCCGAATCGTCGTGCGTGCGAGCGCCCGAACGGTCCCGCCGACACCGAAGAGACGGTATTCCGAGGCGCCGAAGGCGTCCAACGCCGATCGGAGCGCGTCCCGTACACGTTCACGAAGCGCCTGGATCTCCCGAGGCTTCGGGGGATCGTGCTCGAGATAGCGCTGGGTCAACCGAAGAACCCCGAGCGGCAGGCTGACGGAATTCTGGAGCTTTCCTTTGCGTACTTCCGCGATCTGAAGGGATCCGCCCCCCAGGTCGCAGACGAGATCATGGTCAAGCTCCCATGCGCTTGCGACGCCGAGGTACGCGTAGTGTGCCTCTTCGACTCCTGACAGGATTCTCAATGAGATGCCCGTGCTCTCCTGTACACGAGAAAGGAATTCTCTTCCGTTAGGCGCATCGCGGACCGCGCTTGTCGCAACTCCTACCACGCGAATCGCTCCGAACGAAGAGAGCGTTTGAGCGAATCGCTTGAGGGCCGTCAGCCCACGGTCCATCGCCGACGTCGATAGACTTCCGTCGGGCTCCGGGTCCGTACCTAATCGCGGTGCTTCCTTCTGTTCGTGGATGGCGCGAAGTCCACCGCCGGACGACGGCTCGTACACCATGAGCCGGACGGTGTTCGAACCCACGTCAATGACCGCAAGAACCGGGGCGCGCCGCGGGCCGGGTCTCTCGAGGCGCGCTCCTGCCGCATGCTGAGATTCCCGGGCCACTACCGGTCATCAACCTTCACGACCATATGACCCTCGTGGCCGTACCGAATGTAGCTATCCATACCTTACATCGAGAATTCTCGAGATGCCGTACCAATCCGAGTTTGTTGGGAGGCGGTGGGCTTACGTGCTCGGCCAGTACTCCACCTTTCGATGCCCACGGCTGAAGTGCGAACCTCCCCGGAGACCTTACTCCCCGTTCCATCGGGGGGCTTGGTCCCGGTGACGTTCACGATCGTCGGACTCGCTAGTCGCCTCCGTCTGCGCCTCGACAACGTGGAACGGCTTGTTGAGGAACTGGTCCAAGGGGAAGAAGCAGCTGCTCCCGTTCTCCATCGGCTCCATCGGGACCTTCGTCGGCTTCGATTCGAGTTCCAGGTCTGGCGCAATTTCCTTTATCATGGCGCCCGGAAGGATACTCGCTCGCTCGCGTTACGGCTCCGCCGCCTCGCTCAATTGGTAGGGGAGGTCCGTGACTTCGATGTGGGGCTCGAGCTGATCGAAGGTGCGGCTTCCTCGCCCAGCTCGGCCGAAACGACCGCGATCCTGGCAGGAACGCGGCATCGGATGGAAGACGACGCACATCTCGGACGGGAACTCCTGCGCGCCTACATTCGCACCGAACGCGATAGCGGACTCTTCGCATCGACTCGCACCTCGCTCGGTGCACGCACGCGGTCGACCAACCAGCGAGAATTCCGAAGGCGGCTCCACCGGATTCAGAGACGGCACTACCGGGCGCTTCGAGACGCAGGGCGTGAGACCCGCGAAACTCCATCGGCCACCCGCCTCCATCGCCTCCGGTCCCGTCTCCGCCGGATGCGGTATTTCGTTGAGATGGTCAGTCAGCTCGAGGGGCACCCCCCCGCCCGGTTGGCCCGTCCGCTACGCCGTCTGGAAGGACATCTGGGCGACCACAACGATCTCACGCAGTTATTGCAGCATGTCGACCGTCAGGGCCCGGAGATTCGCGATGCTCCCTGGGTGAAGCAGCTTCGGAAGAAGAGGCGGCAGACGTACCGTTCGCTCGTGCACGAGCTCGACCGTAGACGCGTTCGCGCGGCGATGAAGCAGCTCAAGACCGAGCTCAGGACGCCATGAGCGGCGAATTTTTTTCAGGCTGTCGGCGTCATCGTCTCACGCATAGAAACTATAGACCTAAAGGATGGAATATAGTCTAATTTGATTGATTATATATCTACGCGTGGCAATGGTGCTGATGAAGGAGCACCACCAAGATATGCCCGACCGCCGATCCGTAACCCACCGCGTAAACCAACGCACGACTCGAAACTCTCTTGAGAATGCCTCTCGCGAATCCATTCGAACCCTGCAGCGCATGGGTCCCGCCAGTGTGGGGGTCTGCCTGCCCCGGGCCTGGGTTAACTCCCGAGGTCTATCGGTAGGAGCTACGATCCATGTCCGACCTCTCGCCGATGGATCGGTCTTCTTATTCGATGAACAGCGACAGGCGCCTACTCTGGGGAGTCATTTCTTCGTAGGGGCCGGGGCTCCCCCCGAGCATCTCTTCCGACGTCTTCTGGGGGCCTACCTCGCTGGCGCTCAAGATTTCTTGGTCGAAGAGCGAGCCGGTCTGAGGCGGGAGACCCTTGCCGTTACCCGATCCTTTTGCCGACGTACGCTCCAGCCGGAGGTGGTCTCGGAAGAGCCGACCATGATCCAACTTCGTGACGTCATCGATGAGAGCCCCGCGCCCCTGAGCCGGCTGGTCGCCCGCATGGGTCAGCTCGTCATAGAGTTCCATCAAGAGGCGGCCCAGGGCTGGACCGTCGTGAAGCCCCTTCCAGAAAATTACTGGACCGACCGCGACGACGTGGTCGACCGGCAAGCTTGGTTCATCGAGCGGCTGGCCGTTCGACGGTTACGCACCGGCGCCGAACCCGGAGAAGAGGCCCCTCTCATCTCCCCCATCGGGTTCTGGACGGTGGCCCGAAGTCTGGAACGTATCGCCGACCACGCGGTCGTGCTCGGAGAGACAGGGCCGCTGCTCGCGGAGACCTCGATCCCGAACGACCATTTGGTCGCCATGCAACAATTCCATGGACAAGCGCTCCAACACGTAGCGGGGGCCTTGTCCGTCGTGGCACGCCCGAACGGAGAACTGGCGAACGATCTCCTGGATGGTGGAGAGGCACTTCTGTCCGTCGGCCGAGCGTTGACCGACCGCCTTCTTCGTACTGTCAGCGGACGGTCGACGGGGGTGGTCACGGGGGCCGCGGTACAGCGGATCATTGAGTCGATCGAACGTACGATCGCGTATGCCCAGGACGTCGCCCAGGTGGCGATCGACCGCCACATCTCCTTTCCCACGCCGGAAGTAAGCTCTCCGCCCGGATTTCTGCCGCCGACGGAGTATCCGCGCCTCTCGGAAACACTAGGCCCCGCCTCAAGCTAAGACGCGGGGGCTCGGGCGACCCGATCCGGCACGATTCGACGTTAATCAGGATGGCTGCGGAGATGGGGCTACGCTCGCGGTGGGAATCGCGTATGCGGGTCTGGCCGGGCGGCTCGTCGGCGGGCGGTCTCCGGTCACCATATAGATCACATGTTGGCCGATGTTGACCGCGTGGTCGGCCAGACGCTCAAAGTACCGGTCGACGAGAATGTAGTTCGCCCCGACCCGAGGGGCGATCGCATTGTTCGCGATGTCCGCCACGATCTCCTGGAAGAGCTGGTCGTACAGGTCGTCGATCGCGTCGTCGTGTTCGACGATGTCGCGTACGAGCTCGGGGTCCTGGTGGAGGAAGGACGTGAGTGCCGTCGTGACCATTTCGATCGTCAAACCCCCCAGGCGGTTCAAGTCCGCCGACGTGCTCGTTGGCGGGGGAGAGATCCCGTTCAACCTAGGGATCACCTCGGCAATATCCTTGGAGTATCGGCCGATCCGGTCGAGATCGACAGCAATTTCCATCGACGCGGTGATGGTCCGGAGGTCGCACGCCACCGGTGCATAGAGAGCGAGAAGCGGAATGCAGGATCGGATGATCTTCTCTTTGATAGCGTAGATTTCCCGATCGAGGGTGAACACATTCCCTGCCTGGTCGGAATCGCTACGCTCGAGGCCGTCGACGGCACTCCGTATTGCAACCTCGGCGAGTTCGGAGAGGGTGGTCATGTTCTCTCGGAGCCGGGAGAGACCCGTGTCGAGGCCGGGCCGGGAGAATGCCGCCACCATCGCGGTCAAAGGCAGAAGGCTCTCCCACACGAAGAAGCAACAGCCCTGTTCTGATTTTCAAGTCGTGGAAAGGCGTCCGCTCCGTCGTTCGGACAGGGGGACGCAACCCAGCCGACCTTAGGGCATTCCGTCACGTCAGCTATGAACGTTCTCCATTCACCTCTTTGAACTTTGGGTCGCACGGGAACGGGTGTTCGAATGCAGGGTGTGGACGATAGGCGCTGCCGTACCCGACGCAGTCGCTTGCGCGTCCACGGTCTCCTCGTTGGCGGAAGCTACGCCTCGACGCTTGGTCGAGGACGTCCGATCTCCCTCCGAGTCTCACGCAAGCGTTTCCGGAACGGTCTTCTCAGGGTCACAGGTCCGAGGGCTGCGCGAAGCATCCCAGCACGTCTGAACCCTATCCGGTCCTGGCTCGCGATAGAATATCACCTCCCTCGTTCCCCCTGGAGAACGGACTACTCGGTTCGCGTATCGACCCTTCGACCTCGGGCTAGCCGGCCCCGACTCTGCCGTCAACCGTTCAAGGTTTCTTGAAACAACCACGAAGCAACGACATGGATCGAACCTGCACGAACGATGGTACCCCCTAGATGAGAAGCCCAAGGTAATCGAGGGCGCTACGCACCTGAAAGTACGCGGCAGGTCACTTTCGGTCCGTGGCATCCACCGCCGACGACGACTGCCCCTCGGTCCTCATCGCGCTAGCGTTGTCTCCATTTCGCGTCGGGGTCTCCAACGCATACGGCCGATACGGGTGTCGCGGCAAATACTCGGACCGCCGTTGTCCGGTTAGGGCATAGATCGTCTTTTCGCCAACCTTGCACGCATTGTCCGCAATTCGTTCGAAATGTCGAGCCACCAACAGATCGCCAGCGAGGCGGGGGGCCGAAGCCGGGTCTCGCTGAATGCCCGCGAGAATCAGTCGATTTGCCTCGCGGTGCATCCGGTCGACAACATCGTCACGTCGGAAAAGCTGCCGGGCCTCTTCGGCCTGGTCGTGGTTAAGGGCATCGATGGCCTGTCGAACCATGGACTCCACAACTTCATACATCTGCTTCAGAAGGCCCTGTAACTCTGTCGGCTCTGCGATCGGGCCGGTCTGAGTGATTCGGGCCATATCGAATCCCAGCCGCCCGATTCGGTCGAGGTGGGTCGTGACCTTGAGCAAGGCTGCCGCTGTCCGAAGGTCCACGGCCGCGGGTTGTCGCAGGACGAGGAAAGCAATTGTCGCGTGCTCCATGTCTTCGTCAAAGCGGTCAAGCTCATGGTCACGGTCTAACACAGCCTGGGCGGCGGCAATGTCGCCACGGTCGTACGCACGCCACCCATCATGGACCATGCCCAGCGCCCAGTTGCCCATGCGGGCCGCGCGGTCTTTCAGTTGACGAATCTCCAGGTCGTAGCCGCGTGGCGATCGCGCATCCGAAAGCGGATCCTCGGTCATCCGAACCTTCCGGTGATGTAGGCCTCGGTCAGATGGTCCTTAGGGCGTTCAAAGAGATCCTCTGTGGGACCAAACTCGATGAGCTTACCCAGGTAGAGGAACGCGGTGTAGTCTGCCACGCGGGCCGCCTGCTGCATGTTGTGGGTCACGATAATCACGGTGTAGTTCTCCTTCAATTGGGCGATGAGGCTCTCGATCTTGGCGGTTGCGATGGGATCCAGCGCTGAGCAGGGTTCGTCCATTAAGAGAACCTCGGGGCTCCCCGCGAGAGCTCGGGCGATGCAGAGGCGCTGTTGCTGCCCCCCCGAGAGCCCTGTCGCCGCCGTGTCGATCCGGTCCCGCACCTCCTCCCAAAGAGCGGCCTGCTTCAGCGATTGGACAACAATCCGGTCCGTCTCCTCACGCGATGGGCGTCCGTTGAACCGAAGAGGGGCGGAGACATTGTTGTAGACCGACATTGTCGCGAACGGGTTCGGTTTCTGGAAGACCATGCCGACTCGGCGACGAACGAGAGTAGGGTCGAGTTGGTAGAGGTCGGTGCCATCGAGGAGCACCTTCCCTTCGACCCGAGCCTTCAGGGTCGTCTCGTGCATGCGGTTCAAGCATCGGATCAGCGTCGATTTTCCGCATCCCGAAGGTCCGATGATGGCCGTGACCTTTCGGTCGGGAATGGAAACGTTGATGTCTTTGACGGCGGGGACGCTTCCGTAGTATGCGTTAAGATTTTCGACGGACATTTTGATGGTCTCATCCGTGAAGGTCATCCTAACCTCCCCTCATTCGCCGCGCCAGTCGGTCGAGCACGAACCGGGAGATGAGACTGATGCCCAAAATCAAGATGATGAGGAACAGCGCGGCCCCCCAGGCCAGAGCTACCCAGTTCGCATACGGCGCGTCCGCGAAATTGAAAATCAAGAGGGGGAGCCCTAGGATGGGCGATTTGAGGTTGGTGAACGGGCGGTAGGTCCCGCCGGCCAGGATGAGCAGAATCGCCGATTCTCCCGCCGCACGGGCCACCGATAGCAGAATCGCGGTGGCGACTCCGGGCAGTGCACTGACGAGGACAATCCGAGTCGAAATCTTCCATCGAGCGATCCCGAGGGCGAGCGCCGCCTCGCGAACGGAGTTCGGGACGGTACGCAGTGCTTCCTCGGCCCCCCGAGTGACGATAGGAATCATGAGAATGCCAAGGGCGACTGTTACCGTGGTTGCGCTGAAGACGATCGCCGAGTCGTACTCGAGGAAAATCGTGAAGATGAAGATTCCGATGAGAATCGAAGGCACTCCGGCCATGATGTCCGCCGTCGTACTGATGAGGCGGGCGAACAGAGGAACTCGGCCGGACTCCACGGCAAAGATGGCAGCACCAAGGCCCACCGGCACCCCGATGAGCGACGCGATACCGACGAGAATGAACGTACCTTGGATTCCGGGCCAGATCCCCCCGGTCGGACAGGTGACTCCGGCGTGCGGCGTGCAAGGGAGCGGGGGGTTCTGAGTAAGGAATGCCCAGGAAAGCAACGGACCGCCCAGCACGGCCGCTTGATAGATGACCGAAACGAGAGGGATGAGAATGACGACGACCGCGAGACCGGTCAGCACCGTCATGGCGTAGCTGAAGAGCTTGCGCCTGTGGAACCGATCGAAAATCATTCTTGCCCTACCCCGCGTCCCCGCTCGAAGCGTGAGAGAATGGTTCGCGCGACGACGTTGACGAGTAGTGTGATCACGAGAAGGATCAACCCCGCTTCGATGAGGGCGGCGCGCTCGGTCGAGTTGACCGCTTCAAAGAACTGATTCGCGAGAAGGGTGGAAATGGTCTGTCCTGGGGAGAACAAGGAGGTGGGGACCCCGTTGTAGTTCCCAATCACGAGGGTGACGGCCATGGTCTCGCCCAGCGCGCGTCCGAGCCCGAGTACGATGGCCGCGAATATCCCCCCCCGAGCGTATGGGAGGACGGCATGACGCGTCACTTCCCAGTCGGTGGCCCCGAGACTGATCGCAGCTTCCTTCTGGCTAATGGGGACGGCGGCGACGGTATCCCGACTGATGGCCGTGATGGTGGGTATGATCATTATCGCCAGGACGACGCTCGCCGTGAGAACGTCGAGCCCGGTGATTGGGGCATTGAACAACCCGGTCCAGCCCAGCCCTGTACTGAGGGCGGGGTCCACATCATATCGCATGATCGGGACGAGCACGATCAGGCCCCACAGGCCGAAGATGATCGAGGGAATGGCAGCGAGAAGTTCGATCAGCTGGCCGACCGGTCGGCGAAGCCATATGGGGGCCTGCTGGGTCAGAAAGACGGCGGCGGCCAGCGACAGGGGCACGGCGATGAGAAGGGCCATCGCGCTCGTGAGAAGGGTGCCGGCCGCGAACGGCACGACGCCGTACACGTTCGTCGTGTCATCCCATGCGGAGTTCGTGAGGAAGCGAAATCCGAACAGATTGATGGAGGTCAGGGCCCCATAGTACAGCGCGACCACGTAGGCGATCAGCAACGCAATGATGGCGGCGGCGGCAAGCCCCGTGAGGAAGGTGAAAGTACGGTCACCCCACCTCGAAACTCGTCGAACCGTACGGGACGAAGGGGAAGGGAAAGGGTTGGTCTCGCTCATTGGACGGGAGCCTCAGGGGCCCTAGGACTCACCGGTTCTAAGACTCCCCTATGGGATGGGCGCTCCGTTGTATGTCAGCGAGTTAATGGTAGTGAGGTCCGCGCTCGTGACGGACGATGCGAGCGGGACGTAGTACAACGCGGCGGCATCATTTTGTCCTGTAGTGACCATCCACGTCAGCCAGTCCTTGAGGGCCTCCGCCTTGAGCTGGGTGTAGGAAGAGCCGTAGGCCACGCCCACATCGGTGTACACAAAGACGTACGTGAAGGTGGCCACCGGATAATCGCTCGAGCCCGGCGCGTTCAGCACCGACACGTTGTACCAGTCTCCGGTCCCGTTCGGCAGCGTCGGGTTGGCATCCTTGATCGCCGAAGCGATGTTGGTAATGTTCGCCAGGATGAAGTTTCCCGTGGGATTTTGAACTGCCCCATAAGAAACAGCGTTGGTCAAAGCATAGTTGATGTC
>JBAUTP010000119.1:0-2666 GCA_049582265.1 Thermoplasmata archaeon | reverse complement strand
CGGTACGTGAAGTAGAGCAGGAGTCGGCGAATCAATTCCTCCGGATAGATGGCGGGATGGTTGGCGTAGCGGGCCGTTTCAGGCGCGATCTTCCACATGCCATCCGACCAGGCCACAAAGTCTCTGGATGAGATGTCCGCGAGTTCGCGATCCCCCTCGAGCTTCCAGCTCTCCTTGTGGAAAATGAGTACGTACTCCCAAGACGGGATCACATGTGGATGGCGAGGACTTCGAAAGGAACCCCACGCAGTCCGCTTGGCGGTCATGTTCTGCTTGTACCACAGGATCTCGGTACGGGGCTGAAGTCCGGCCCGTTCGACGTCGTGGCTGAGGTCCATGTGGACGGGCCGGTATCGAGAGATACTCGTCGGAGCCACGTTCAGTGCGAAGCGTCCTCCCCTGCACAGCACCCGGGCCGTTTCTCCCCACACTTCGGAAAGCCATGCCCGGTAGTCACGATACTCTCGATCATCGGCGTAATCCTTGTAGCCGGCCTGGACGTTGTAGGGGGGTGAGGTGATGGCCATCTGGACGGAGCCGCTGGGTATTTTCCGCATCTCATCGAGAACGTCTCCACACATCACGTCGTCCCAGCGGAACGTCATTGCTCGACCTGCCGCCTCCGGTGCTGGTGCACCCCCGCTACTCCGAGGATCTGACGGTGCCCGAGCTGGTGGAACGCGGACGTCGGTCAAGGTGTCGCCGTTCGGTCCCATGTTTCCACCAATCCCAAAAAAAGGCGCACCGGTTCGATCGCCTCGGCGTTAGCCCGTTTCCGGAGCGATCTCAACGTAGTTGAGCAGGAAGGAGAGGCCGGCTCCCACTCCAAAGGTGAACCCCGGGACCTCGAAGTTCAGGAAGGCGGATGAGACGCTAACATTGAACTGGACGACCCGCCAGCTCGAGGTGTTGAGGTCGGAGTAACTCAGAGCCGTGTCGTAAATGTTGGGAAGGCCCCAAGCATGCGCCAGGATCAGAAAGACGGGAGTGTTGCCCGCGGGGGCGGGCGTGAACGGGGGAAGGGCCGTGCGCATCGAAACCGTCACTGTGTAATTGCCCTGCAGTAGAGCGACATAGGGTCCATACCAGGAATTGTTGAGAACGCCGGCCGAAGACTCGATCAGTTGGCCGAACGTCGCGCTGGGGCTATTGACGACTTGCGCCGTGGGCCCGAGACGAAGCGAATGACCGTAAAAGTACGTCGGGGTCAACGGAGGAAGGTCGGTAAGGTGCGGCGGTCCATGGTATCCATGCTCAAACAGAAAGACCGGCCCCGTGGGCGTACCCGCCCAGGTGCCGGTTGCCGCGAGGACCCCATACTCCTGGCCGCTGTAGACGGTCTCGGCGAACCACTGGGGAACCGCCACGCTCTCTGCTTGATCGACGAACACGTACTGAGGCGAGGGACCCGACATAAAGGGAAAACCCGGAAGACTTCCGGGCGCATTCAGGAACGTGTAGGCATTGGGATTGTTCGCTACGAAGGGGAAGAGGTGAGTCGAGGCGATGACGGTGCTCGAAGGGCCGATCATCGCTGCAATCCGTTGGACGTTCTGAAAGCCCGGACCATATTCGTACGAAAGTCGGTATCCCTGGCCAAACGTTTGGTTCCGCTGAACCATGGGGTTCGCCGGACTGAGGACAAGGTTCGCGGCCACCACGATACCCAGAATCACTTGCCAAAACGTAGCTCGTCGGACCCATCGTTTACGGCGGCTCCAAACCGAGGAGTCCGGGGTGCCGGTAGGCTCCGGCGCAGCTTCGGCTGGCGTCTGGATCCTGACGAGCCCGTACGCTACCCCAAGGAAGAGCGTTGACGCCAGAACGAATCCGTACTGGTATCCAACGGTGACGTAGGGCTGAATGTTCCCGAAGATCGTGAAGAGGAACCAAGGTACACTCAGGAGCAATGTGCGAGGCGCAAGGAAGGGAAGGAACCCGACCAGCGCGAACGTCAGAAGCCAGTAGGTTACCTTGGAGGTCTTGTAGAGGCCCAAGTAGGAGAGCGATACGCCGATGCCCGACGGCTCCAGGAGCTTCGTGGTGTACGAAAGCTGTCCGAACAGGGGGTCGAGACTGGCATAGTACACCTCAATTCCCCGAAGTGCGGCATAGCCCAGGATGCAACCCACGAGCAACCAGAACGCCGGTTGTGTTGTGGGGTGGGCCCACCAACGAACGAGGCCGGCGCGGGTTTGGGCGACCCATCGAGGCTGCCGACGCCACGCGTCGTAGCACGTACGGCCGATGGCCCGCAGACTAGGGAGACCGAAGAAAATCGCACAGATCCCCAGGAGTATGGGGCCTACTTCGATGGTGATCGCCGCAAGGACGGCCGGGGCGGTCGCCCAGCCATAGCGACCTCTGCGCCACAACAGGAAAAAAGTGAACATCTCGATCGGGAGGAAACTTTCGAGATGCCAGTCGTAGAGATTGGCGCCGAGGAGAGGAGCCCAGCCCAGGTACAGGCCCGCGCCGAGAAGAGCTCGGGGCGGGGAGCCCCCGAGATCTCGCACCAGAAGGTAGAGCGGAACCGCGGCTAACGAGACAACCGCGGCTTGAAGGACGAAGAGCGTGGTCGGCGTGGGCGCAAGGCCGTAGAGGGGTGCGACCAGATACAGGATCAAGGAGGGATGGACGACGAAGAACGACCTGGCGAAGTAGGT
>JBAUTP010000118.1:0-2202 GCA_049582265.1 Thermoplasmata archaeon | reverse complement strand
GCCGACCCCCGTAGGAAGAGCGTTGACGATCGTGATCGCGCCGTAGGTCTCCGCTATTCCCCGCATGAAGCCACCTCCAAGGCACGAGCTACCTGATCGGCCCCAGGGGGAGCTCCCCACCAGCGCTCGTAGCTCGCGGCGGCCTGGTAGACGAGCAGACGACGGCCGTCCTCGTACGTCCCCCCCCACTGGCGAATCTGGGAGGCCAGGGTCGGATCGTCAGCCCCATACACGAAGTCCACTACATGTGTCCCGGCGCCGACCCGGCCCTGGAGGGTCCAGGGAAGCGACCCGGCGCCTTGGCGGCCGACGGGCGTCGCTTGGACGATCAGGGAGGCGTGCGACCCGTCCCCGGGGCTCCCCACCTCCGCACCGAACTCGCGGGCCATGTGGGCCACCCGAAATCCGTCCCGACCTAGGATCTCAGTAGGAATTCCGAGGTCGCTCGCCGCCACTAGCGTCGCCCGCGCCGCACCTCCCGTGCCGATGATCGTGACGCGTCCCAGCCGAAGGCGAGAGGATTCGATTTCGAGAAGCCTGCGCCGGACCGCGATCACATCCGTATTGTCCGCACGGATCGTGCCGGATTGGAACGTGAGTGTGTTGGCGCATCCCGCCGCTATGGCCTCCGGTCCCGATTCATCCGCCAATCGAAGCGCACCGAATTTGAGAGGGTGGGTGACATTGAGCCCGCGGAATCCCAGGCCTGCTAGGGAGGAGGCTACCTCTCTGAGCTCCTCGTCGTCCCGGACCCCGAGCGCCAGGTAGATCCCTTGACGGCCGTCGGCTTCGATCCACGCGTTATGCAGATCCGGCGACCGGGAGTGTGTAACCGGGTTTCCGACGACCGCGAACAACGGGGCGTTGGCATCGCCTAGTAAGAATCGACGAAGAAGGTCGACGGGAAGCTGGCTCGATTCCACACGGGCCGCAAAGCCCTCCGACGAGGGTGCGCAGAAGACAAGTGCGCAGCCGAGCCGGGCCGACCACGCCCGGAAGAGGGGGCCCGAAGGACCGACGGTCATCGCAACGAACGGTCGGGGGAGCTCCCTCGCGATGGGGAGAACGACCTGGATCGCTTCGGAAGTTCGTGCCTCAACGGCGACCTTCAGAATCGCATCCGGCAGCGGGCGAGAGAGCTGGGCGAGACCCCGGAGCTCGGTGGCGTTCGTGGAGGGTGCATGGTGGGAGAGAACGAGTCGAGCCGACGGCGGTCGAGCGGACAACTCCTCAAGAAGTGCCCCATCGCTTTGTACCTCCACATCCAGATAGGCGAACGGAAGGCGCGAAAGCTTTCGCAATCGAGCCAGACGCGCCTCCGGTGCGTCCGTGCCCTCGCCTCCCTGCGAGCGCGAGCGGTAGGTGGCGAGCAAAGGAATCTTCGACGGGAGAAGTTCTCCGGCACGGTCGAGGTCGGAGGGGGTCCATCGGTCGAAGCGTACTTCGGCGACCTCCGCGCCCTGCAACACGACGTCCTCGATCTCGTGGGCCGTGGGGCCAAGGGACCGCGAAGTCAGCGTCACGACCAGCAGGGGGCGCTCCGGCATCATCGCTCGTCGATGGTCTCGTCGATCGGAGTCCCGAGGTGACGGGCCGGCGCCAAAGGCATTCCAAAGATGCGGTCGCCAGGGGCGAGCTGGGTGGTGGCAAGGCGGCCTGTCTCTCCGGAAAGTCGGGCCGTTTCCGCGTCCTGAAGAAAGATCGTGTACGGGTGCCCGTCGCGCTCGACCTCCACGAGACTCAACGGTCGGCGTTCGGTCTTGATCCTCCCCACGCGGGCGCTGCGGAACGAGCCGGTTGGATCGGCGATTAGGACGGCGTCCCCGGAAACCAGTTCGGCCAGATACCGTGTGGACCCGTCGGCAAGGAGGGTATAGGAATGGGCCGCTCCGGCGTTTACCCGGAAGGGTCGAGGTCGAGTGAATCGGGAACCTTCCGATTCGCTCGCTACGTGGAAGAGAAAGGCAGCGGCACTCCCGACCAGCAGCCCCTCGCTCGGTCGAAGGATCGAGGTTGTGTCGACGATCACACGATCACCGATGCCCGCCGGCTTCACGCGCCGGACGGTGACCAGTTCCCACGCGGCGGTGGGAGGCTCGAGGTTCTCCAGCGTCCCCTCGAGGAGGTCCAAGCCGCCCACCTCGTCGATCTCGATGATGATCCGGTCCGCGCCGTGTTCGAGCGCGCCGATCGCCGAAGGGA
>JBAUTP010000117.1:0-7512 GCA_049582265.1 Thermoplasmata archaeon | reverse complement strand
GGCATATCACGCTTCGGGTCCGACGATCCGAAGGAGAATCCCCCGCGCGAACTGAGTCAAACCCGGACGATGGCAGCGGAGCGAGTTCCAGGCCTAGGTCACGCAAAAGTTCGGAGAGAAGGGACCTTTGGCGAAACCCGACTCACCCCGAGGGGTCAGGTCGTTTCAAGGGAGCCGGGTGAGACTTTCTCGTACACGAATCTCAAGGCCCGCCCGGTCCGTTCACGACTGAACACCATCGCCCTGTCCCATGCGCGCTGGGCCCACCGGAGCTGCTCGGCCGGATCCGACAACCGTTCCACGGCCTCGATCCATCCCAACGAACTATCGGGGTCGACCCTCAATCCTCCTTCCCCGACGAGCTCAGGCAGCGAAGTTCGGGAGGTTACGACGACGGGGACTCCCTGGCTCATCGCCTCGACCACAGGGAGCCCAAAACCTTCGAAAAGCGAAGGGAAAAGGAGGATTTGCATCGATGCATAGACCGGGGCAAGCGATTCCGACCATTGGATCACCGATAGCTTCCCCTTGCGGAGGAGAGGTTCAGCGTGTCGTTGGTGTGCCGGAGTGAGTCGCGACACCAAAAGCCCCCGATAGCGGTCGTCCAAACGACGCAGGATATCGAGGAAGCGCCCGATGTTCTTGTGAGGACGGTCGACCGCCACGAATCCGATCGTCCATGGTTGCTGCGGTGTGGGGCGCGATGGGAGGGATTCCGGACGAGGGCGTGGGGGAAGAAGTGGAAAAAGAGGTACCGTGTGGACCGTTTCGGGCGCCAACGAGAGGGCAGTGATAACATCCGCTCGGACGTACTCCGAAGGCACGATCACGGCATCGCAGTCCTGAACGTACCGAACGTGGAAGTTGTGGACCCAAGAGTATGGGCGAGGATAGTAGGAAGTAAGCACCTTCCCTAGATCGGCAATGGTGACGACAACCGGGTGCTTGTAGTGGACCGCACGCGCGAGATATACGTCGTTCGCGTGGATGAGCCCCGGCAAACGAGCGGCCTTCCGGGCATAGACCGGTATCATTCGATTGAGCGCCATGGTCGCCCTTGCCGATCCGGGAAATCGGCGGCCGTGGATCCGTTCTCCGGTGTAGGGGTATTGGTCGGGTAGCCCCGGATCGATGAAGGTAACTGTCGAGACATTCCCGCCAATCGCGCGCAGTCCCTCCAGATGACACAGGAAGAGATTCGTTAGCCCATCTCGAGGAGCCGAGCCATTGATCAAGACGACCGACACGTCCGAACTTCCCCTCCACGAGCCTTAGCAAACCCGCCGGTGGCTGACCCTACCGTATCCCCTCAGTGACGCCAAGGGCTCGTGCAGCCGAGCACTAGCCGTTGGCGGGAGACGCTCCACGCTCCGGGGGACCGGTGGACGGACGACGCTTCCTCCCTCGGCACCCCTGTCCAACGTCTGGCCCCGACGACCCGATGCGTCAGTGGGAACTGAAGCGGTCAGAAGTACCGACACCCTTGGGGTGTGGAGAGCCACACCCAGAGAACCGAAGCATCTGCTATTAGAGCTTCGAGTGAACGGTCGCGATTTCGAGGGTCGTTCACAGACTTTCAGGAGCGGGACGCTGCGAGGTAGTGTCGAGAGATTTCTCAACTGACTACGGCGAGTTCCTGCCAGCAAACCTATAATCTTCCCCCGACCCGAGCGACGCCCAATGGGGGTCCAGGTCGCCGTTCCTAAGGAAGTCACTGCCGGAGAGCGGAGGGTCGCCCTCGTTCCCGATGTGGTGAAGGCATTGGTGAAGACGGGACTCACGGTTACGGTCGAGGTTGGTTCGGGTGTCGAGGCCGGCTATCCCGATGAGTCGTTCCGGGATGCCGGAGCCGTGATCCAGTCGGACCGTCATACGCTATTTCGGTCGGCGCAGATTATGCTCAAGGTCCAACCCCCCACCCTGGGGGAGATCGCGGAACTTCCTCCGGGATCCGTAGTTGTCGCCCAGATGAACGCGAGTCGGAACCTCGACCGAGTGGCGAAGATGCGAGATGCAAAGATCACGGCGTTCTCGCTCGAGCTGCTACCTCGAATCACCCGTGCCCAAAGCATGGACGTCCTGAGCTCCCAAGCCACCGTCTCAGGCTACAAGGCAACCCTCCTGGGAGCCGACCTGTGTCCGAAGTTCATGCCCATGCTGACGACCGCGGCAGGTACCATTCGCCCTGCCAAGGTCCTCGTCCTAGGCGCCGGGGTCGCCGGTCTCATGGCCATCGCGACAGCGCGTCGCCTCGGCGCGATCGTCGAAGGCTACGACGTGCGCCGTGCCGCCGGGGAACAGGTGCGCAGCCTAGGTGCGAAGTTTCTGGAGCTTCAGATCAACGCGGAGGGAGCCGGAGGTTACGCACGTGAGCTCACTGCGGAGGAGAAACAACAAGAGTCGGAGATGGTCGCGAAGGCCGTCGCTGACGCGGACCTCATCATCACGACCGCCGCGATCCCGGGGAGGAAGGCCCCCATTCTCGTCCGAGAGGAAATGGTGGCTCGCATGCGTCCTGGTTCGGTCATCATTGACCTGGCCGCCGAGACGGGGGGTAACTGTGAGCTCACAAAACCGGGAGAGGTGATCTCCGCCCACGGCGTAACGATTTCCGGCCCGATCAACCTACCGAGCCAGCTTGCGTATCATGCGAGTCAAATGCTCGCGAAGAACCTGCAATCCTTCCTTACGTTGCTCGTAACCAACGAGGGGAACCTCGTCACCGATTATTCGGATGAGATACTCGCGGCGAGCCTCCTCGTGGCGGACGGCACGGTTCGCCACAAGCCCACGGAGGACCTTCTGGCCGGGGGCCACTAGATGGCCGCGGACTTGTGGACGGCGCTGTTCATCGCGCTTCTAGCCGCATTCACCGGTTATGAGGTGATCAGCCGGGTTCCCGTCTTACTTCACACTCCGCTCATGAGCGGGTCGAACTTCATTCATGGAATCGTTCTCGTCGGCGCCATCGTTGCGCTCGGGATCGCGTCGACCCCGTTGGAGCAAGCGATCGGACTCGTCGCCGTCATCATGGGTGCGATGAACGTGACGGGCGGTTACGTCGTCACCGAGCGCATTCTCGCGATGTTCGACCGCTCGAAGCGTAAGGGAGGCACTTCGTGACGGTCTACGTCCAGGACGCGATCAACGCGGTCTACGTGGTCGCGATCCTGGTCTTCATTCTCGCGCTCAAGGCGCTGAGCAGCCCCGAGACGGCCCGACGGGGGATCCTGTTCGCCGGGGTAGCGATGCTCATCGCCGTCGTCGCGACCTTCTTTAGCCCGGGCCTTTCCAACTTCGCTCTCATCGCGCTCGGCGTCGGGATCGGCGGGCTCGCGGGGTTCTACTGGGCCCGCGTGGTCAAGATGACCGCCATGCCCCAAATGGTCGCGGTCTTCAACGGCATGGGGGGCGGTGCAGCGGCCGCCATCGCCGCCATCACGCTGCTTTCAGCGATTGGAGACCGTGTAACCTCGGGCCTCGCCATCGCCGGGGGGGTGATCGGGTCCATCTCGATCGCCGGGAGCATCATTGCGTTCTTCAAGCTCCAGGGGTGGCTCCGGTCCAAACCGATCGTCCTACCTGGCCGTCAGTTCGTGAACACCGGCGTGCTGATTGTGGGACTGGGGTTCGGGCTGTGGGCCTTGTGGCAAGCGTCCACGGTCTGGCTCTTGCCCTTCTATGTGCTGCTCCTGCTGTACGGGGTACTGCTCACACTACCGATCGGCGGGGCGGACATGCCCGTCGTGATCAGTCTGACGAACGCTCTCACCGGAATCGCCGTGGCGCTGGATGGGTTTGCCTTGGTCAACGGCCCACTCGGTGACGCGGGGTACGGTATGGTCATCGCCGGAACCCTGGTGGGGTCCGCGGGATCTCTTCTGACCCTCCTCATGGCGAAGGCGATGAACCGGTCCGTATCGAACGTCTTTTTCGGAGCGTTCGGGGCTGTCGAAGAGACGGGAGTCCAGGTCACGGGCCAGATGAAGCCCATCGATCCGGTGGATGCCGCGGTCCTGATGGCTTACGCTAGCGAGGTGATCATCGTCCCCGGATACGGGATGGCCGTCGCTCAAGCCCAGGGGAAAGTGAAGGAGCTCGCGGACCTCCTCGAGTCGAAGGGGGTCACCGTAAAGTTCGCGATCCATCCCGTTGCCGGTCGCATGCCGGGACACATGAACGTCCTCCTTGCCGAGGCGGGCGTATCCTATGACAAGCTCTTCGACCGCGACGAGATCAACGCGGAGTTCCCGGCGGCCGATGTCGTGCTCGTGATCGGCGCCAACGATGTCGTAAACCCAGCAGCGCATCGGGTGGGAAGCCCGCTCCAGGGGATGCCGATCCTCGACGTCGAGCAGGCGAAGAACGTCCTGGTGATCAAGCGGGGGCAGGGCAAGGGTTTCGCGGGCATCGAGAACGAACTCTTCTTCAAAGATAACACGCATCTCCTGTACGGCGATGCGCAGACCGAGGCGGGAAAGCTTGTCCAAGAGCTCAAGAAGCTGTAGCCACTTCCGGCGTTGCCATCGGGTGAACGCGTGTCGCCAGCGCTTCTAGAAACACCCCGGAACCTTCGAGAGGCCTGGCGGAAGACCTACGAGGGCACGGACTACCGAAGGCTGCCCTGGTTCTCCTCCTCCCCGTCGCCCGTCGTCCGGGAAGGGGTCCAAAAAAAGTGGTTCGCCCGTGGAACTCGGGTGCTCGACATCGGCTGCGGGGCAGGGACGAACTGCCTCTTCCTCGCGAAGGAGGGGTATCGCGTAAGTGGGATCGACCTCGCCCCGGGAGCCATCGATGCCGCGCGCGAACGAGCGCGACGAGCTCACCTCGAAGTGGACTTTCGCGTCGGGGATGCAGTGCACCTACCCTTCCCCCAAAGGACGTTCGGGGGGGTCAACGACTTTGGCTGCTTTCATACCCTGCCGATTCGGCTTCGCCCAGGCTACTGTCACGAAGTGGCCCGCGTCTTACGCCCCGGGGGCACGTACCTGCTCTCGTGGATGGCGCGAGAATTCCCGTGCAAGCGGTTTGGCCCTCCTCATCGCCCATCGCTCGAGGAGGTCACGCGGGTCTTCGAGCACAACTTCATCTTTCGACGAGCCGAATACAGCGATAGGGGTCGCGGACTTCCCAAGTTCTACACCGCCGTGCTCGAGCGCCGTGCCCGACCCCAGCCGCCCCCCATGTAGGCCGTTCTGGCCGGCTTCGCGAAGAACCTTTTCTCGATCCCGAGGGGGCGGGGGGTGCGTTTACTCAACCCCGCGGCACGTCGTACAGCAGGCGACATCTGCTACGCAGCATCCGCAGCATCGGCAACAGCTTGTGCACTGGCAGCAGCTGCAGCTCAAGGGCCTCCCCGAGGAGTGACTGGGCCGCAGAGGGTCCACCGGTTCAGTCATGACGACCGCTTCTCCGCCAGATCCTCGGACGACTAAAACTCTGCGGCTGCGGTGAATCGCCCCGGGCAACGAGTCCGTCGCAATCGCCCTATAGCTGGGAACCGTGGTCGATCCGTTGCGGGTCGATGCCGGTCAATTACCACGGAGAAGAGGAGGCGGAAGTCCGCGTCATGCGCGGACTGCGCCTGGCCGTGGAGCTCGCGATCCTCGCGCTCGTGATGGAGGCCGCCGGTGCGTTGCTTTCTCGCAGTCTCGCACTTACCGTCGATGCCGTTCATGATATTCCCGACATCCTCGCGTTCGGCGTTTCCTGGGCTGCGCTTCGGGCGACATCCCGCGGGACGACCGACGAGCTTACCTTTGGCGCCCACCGGTTCGAGGTCTTTGCGGGCCTCCTGAACGCGAGCCTCGTGCTCGGCACAGGGGTTGTTTTTGGCTACGAATCTCTCACTTCGCTGCTCCATCACACTCTCTTCGCCGGGCCGGTGAATCCGCTCTGGATCCTAGCGGTCGCGCTGCCAACGCTGCTGCTTCGTGGGACCACCACCGCCGTGCTACGTCGTATCCCCGGGAAGACCCGCGATCTTAACCTCCGAAGTGTCATATTGCATCTCCTGGGAGATTTCGCCATCGCGGGCGTCCTTCTCATCGTCGGGATCGCTCTCCTCCTACGCCCCCCGCTCGGGTGGATCGACGCCCTGGGCGCACTTGCCATCTCGGTGGTGCTCGTCTATGCCTCACTGCCTCTCTTTCGGGAGGGGTGGGAGGTGATCACGGAGCGAGCACCGCGGGGGGTCTCGGTGGACGCGATCACCCAGAGCGCGCTCGCGGTGCCTGGAGTCTCGGGTGTGCATGACGTTCATGTTTGGTCCGTCTGCAGTACGCTCCTCTGCATGACGGCCCACGTCGGGGTCGAGGACATGTCACTGCGGGATTCCGCAGAGGTGACCGCCAGCATCCGAAGGAAGCTCGAGGACCAGTTCGGGATCCTTCACGCAACGATCGAGATCGAGGTGGAACCTCGGACATGATCGGGGTCCATAGCCTTCCCCTAGTTCCCAACGTTGGCTCCTGAACCCCGCTTTCGCTTCCAGTCGAACACCTACCCCGAGAACATTGCCCACCTAGTGTCCTCCACGCCGGGGTTCTCGCGGGCGTAGTGTAGGTCCGTTGATCCAACTCGGGCGAGCGATGATATACCGCGTCATCGCTCGCGCCACGCGCTCAAGGGGCGGCTTCGGGCACAACCGTGATCGTCTACGAGTTCGTTACCCCCCTCATCGTCGGTCTGTTCGCCGGGGTCAGCCTGCTTCTTCTGTGGGTTCGAACCCTGCGGGGGGCGTCGCTACATGCCGCCTTCGTTCGCGTCCTCGAGCGCGCCACGGCACGATCCGACCTCGCATGGTTGAGCTGGTGGCACGTGGCGCTTGCCGTCGCCATCGGTCTCGGTGCGATAATCGCGTACGACCTTGCGACCGGTCTTTACGCCTGCGCCGGCCCCGGCCATCTGAGCGACATCGTCGGATTTCTGAATCAGGGCCGCGCCCTGTGGACCGGGGGTAATCCGTTCAACGTTCCGGACTGCGGGTCGACGATAGCCGAACCGGATGGTCTCGCTGCCGTGTTGATCAATGCCATCGCTAGTCCGGGAGGGATCGCCGGCGTTGCGATCATTTGGTCCGCTATCGCCCTCGCTCTGGTCCCGCTCACGTGGTGGGCCTCCGGCCCCGACCGAAGGTATCTCACGCTCATCGTCGCGACAAGCCCGCTCTACTTTCCCCTGGTCTCAGCTCAGATTGACGGAGCGAGCAACGCGCTCGTGCCGGTGACGGTGCTCCTCACACTGGTCCTGGCCGTTCGAAGCGAGATTCTCGCGACGGGTCTGGCAGGGTTCCTCGCGACGCAGCGCTTTCCGACGATTTTCCCCACGCTCGGAATGTCGGGATCCTTCCGGCGAAGGTTCTTGGCCGCCTTCGTGGCCCTCTCGGTCTTCGCCGCAGCGACGGGCTTCTCGTATCTCATCTGGGGGGACGCATTTCTGAGCCCCGTCTTCCTCAATCAGCTGAATCGCCACTCATTCTCGCTCAATGTTTGGGGTCTTTTCCTGCTGACC
>JBAUTP010000116.1:0-17594 GCA_049582265.1 Thermoplasmata archaeon | reverse complement strand
GGCGACCTTCTACATCGTGAAACCCTCGCGGGTCCCCTCAAGGGAGCGGACGGATTCTACATCCTCACGACTCCGTATGCGAAGGGATGGGACGATCCCAACTTCGAAGCCGAGGTTCGCCAGGGTCGCTCCGCGATGGATGCGGCTCGTTCGGCCCGTACCTCCCATGTGATCTTGGCCTCCGCCACGGATGGAGACGAGGGGTCACGAAACCCTGTGTTCGCCTACAAGGCGAGCAACGAGCGCCACCTTCGCGATAAGGGGCTCCCCGGGACGATCCTTCGACCGGCCGTGTTCATGGAAAACTTCCTTTCGCCATGGTCGCTCCAGCAGCTGCGCTTGGGAGTCCTCTCCTTTCCGGGTCGCCCCGAGACACGCTTGGAACTGGTCGCGGTCCAGGACATTGGAGAGGTTGGCGCCATCGCCTTCGAGCGACCGCACCTCTCGATCGGCCATACGATTGACCTAACGGGCGACACCCGCACGCTGGGAGAGATCGCCGTCCTACTTTCCGCGGCCGCAGGTCGACCGATCCACGTAGCGGAACCCCAGGAGGGCAAGGCCGGAGCATGGACCGGCGGGGACGATGATCCCGATCCCCCGGGGTACCGTGACAAGATCGAGCGGGACATCCGCGAGAACGAGAACCGCTGGGGTGTCGTGCTGACCCGGTTCGACGACTTCCTGAAGCGATCTCACCTGAGCGAGCTCATCAAGCCAACACGCTCGCCGAGGAGATCGGCAAGACCCCGATCGAAGCCTATCGCGGCCCGCAAACCTAGTCGAAAGAAGAAGCCCGCGCGAACGCGAAGCTGAGCGCGTCCCGTCCTACGACCTCCCGCGCGGGGAGGCTCGATGGGCGACGCGTTTCTGGTAGAGCGCGCAGCGGAAGGGGACGCCGGGCTTCTCCGCGTCGGAGACGAATCGGAACTCCAACGCTTCGTAGTAGCTCCGAATCCGAGCGTTCTCCGCGTCGCAATCCAAGCGAAGGAACTCTCGACCGCGTTCCCGAACTCGCTCCTCTGCCCATTGGATCATCCGCCTGCCGAGACCCTGCCCGGCGAAGGCACGACGCAGCGCAAGGCGATGAAGATACCCCGCAACGGGCGGCTGCACACCCCAGAACAGTGGATCCTCCCATTGCAACGTCAGGGTTCCGGCAATCTCATGGGAAGCGGTTTCAGCGAGGAAGAGTTCTCCACGGTCGGCGGATCGTTGAAGGATCTCCGAAGGGAAGGGACGGGGCCACGGATGGGGATTGCCGATACCCATCGACCACTCGGCGGCCTCGGTGAGGATCGATGCCGCCAGGTCGACCTCCTGCGGGGAGGCGTGACGGAGGATGAGCGCCTTGGATGTCGAGTGCTCCCCCTCGGTCGACATCTCGTTCGGGCCTTCTCTCGGTGTAACGGGGAGAACCCATCTTCAACCCTTCCCGCGCACCCGAGGTCTTTCGACCTCACCTCCAGTCACCGCGACCGATCTCGGATGGGTTCACGCCTTCCGCAAAAGCAGGCCTAAACGGAGGGTGGCGGGGCGGAATCCCAAACGTTGAAGGTCGACCATCCGTGGCAGAGAGGGCAGGCCATGTATCGCTTTTTTCCAAGGCGTACCGCCGTGAGAGCCCCTCCGGGAACCCACGCGTAGTCGAACTCGCGACCGCACTTAGGGCAGGTCAAACGGGATCGCTGGACGAACCCCCGGCCTCCCTTCGTCCGATTTCGGTAGACGGCGAGGGCGTATTGAGCGACCCCGACCCCTACGAGGACCACCACGAGGATCACGATGGCGACGAGGGCTTCGAGGGAGATCATGTCCGATTCCGCTTCGGATTCGTCGGTGACTTGGAGACGCGCGAAGCGCCGACCAGCCACTCATAGAGTGAGGCAAGCGGCTCCGTGTAGCTGGGGATACGCCCCTCACGCTCTGGGCCTCGGGGGCGCACGACGCGAGCTTCCCGGGTCGCGGCTCGCGCATACAGTTCCCAGTCCTCGCTGGCGGCCGTCGCCTTCTTCCGAATCCCCCAGAGTAGCCTTCGCCGGTAGGCGGGGTTAGGAAACCTACGTGCGAGGAGCGCTGCCGTAGCCTCAGGGGGACCCTCCACCAGAAGCCGCAGAAATTCTCGCTCTCTTCGGCTGAACATAGGTAGGAGAGGGTGACGCCTCGAGAAAGCGTTATCGTAATCCGTAACGCCGACGTTCCCGACGGGGGACGCCATGCCCCCTCGGGAGCTGCTCTGTTCCAGCCGTCGGGCGATCCCCCGGTCACCTTTCCGTGGAGAGCGGTCCTGAGGCGAGGCGCTTGACGGGCTAGTGGCGGACATGCCGGGACAGGCTCGTCAGAGGCGGCTTGGGGACTCGGAGAGGCTCCCGCGAATCGCCGGACGTCGAGGATCTCTCCGCGCCTATTCCAGCGCGACGGGGAGACGTTCGACCAATCCGCGGAGTCCGGTATCGAATGCGTCCGGCCGGGAAAGGTTCAGGAGGTGGTCCGCTCCGGGGATGAGCTCTACCTTCGCCCCCTCGATGCCATGGGCCAGAAAGTTTGCGCAGTGCGGCATCGCCGGATTGTCACGGTCTCCGACGAGGATCCGGGTCGGCACGCGAATCTCCTTCAGCCGAGACGCGGCGGGCTCTCCTTCGCGCTTCTCGAGCTGGCCGGAACGATCCTCGAAGACTTCCTTCGCATTCTCCCGGACCATCGTGCGGAAGAGTTCCAGTGCGCTTCCATTGAGTGCCGAGGCCCACAGCTGCCGCAAATGCTCCGTGGCCTCATCGAGCTTTCCCGCCATCCAGGCGTCAGACGCCGCCTTGGAAAGCGTTTCGTCGCGTTCGAACGTCGCCTTCCCGCCGGGAACGTGGTCGTAGTCCATGCCCGAATACCCCGGAGCGATGAGGAGCAGTGCACCCACCCGGTCGGGGTGCGCAAGCGTATGGTCGAGGGCAATTCTCCCTCCCATGCTCGGACCGACGATCAGCGGCCGCACCATATTCACGTGGTCCAGCAAGGTCACGAGGTCTCGGACGGATGAGAACTCGGAGGTCGCAGGGGTTGACCCTCCGTAGCCTCGTAGGTCGTAACGTACTACGCGGTGGTCGCGCGCGAGGAGCGGGAACTCGCGATTCCACATACGTCGGTCCGCGATTCCTTCGTGGAGGAGGACTATCGGTGGGCCCCGTCCCGCCTCTTCGTACGCGATTTTCCCGCCCGGGACCTGGAGCGTCTTCGTGGAGACTGGATCGCTCATCGGAGGGGGAGGAACTCAGACTCTCATAAACGTGAAGGAGAGGTCATGAAAGGGTTCGCGACAGAGCGGCCCGCATGGCCGTCCCCCGGGAGAGTCGATTCCCCGATAAGCGACAGGAACCGGGGCGGTATACTTTCACTCACCCGCTCGTTCAAATGGGTGGGAATGGATACCCGAGCGTAGGTCTCCATGTGTCGCTCACCCCCCCGCCGGAAAACGGAAGCCGCGGAAGAATGCCAACGTGACGGGCAGGTTGTACTGATATGAGGAAGATCACCGCCAGTCTGTACATGACGTTGGACGGCCGCGGCGCGTTCCCGAAGTACCCGGGGTGGGATAGGCCCTCCCCGGAGGCTAACGAAATGTGGCGAGAGATGTGGCTGAATCGGTTCGACGATGTCACTACCGTCATCATGGGCCGCAGGTCGTTCCTAGGTCATCGACGCGTGTGGACCGAAAAGGCGCGAAAACCGACGGACCCGAAGTACTTGGTCGATTACTCTCGGTGGCTCGACCGCGTCGACAAGGTCTGTCTGTCAAAGCGCTTGAAATCGCCGGGCTGGGAGAACGCCCGGATCATGAAGGGCGATCTTTCCAAGATTGTGGCGAAGCTGAAGCGAGAGAAGGGAGGGAATATCATCGCCGAAGGAGGTCCGCGACTGATCCTCGAGTTCCTCCGACGCGGGCTCGCAGACGACTATTGGCTCGTGGTGCAGCCCGTCGTCTACGGGAAGGGTCCACAGTACTGGGGTCCGATGAAGGCGCAGGCGACCCTCAAACTCCTCTCGTCGAGCCGCATGGAAGACGGAGAACTGATGCTCCACTACGAAACCGTTCGGGGATTCCGCGCCTAAGGCCCCGAGCCTATCGGGGATCCCGCGGACTAGCGGCTTCCACTCGTCGAAAGGGGAGGGCGTTGTTCCAGGATGAGGTCGAGTTGCTAACGTTCGTTCTCTCTCATGGCTTGCTTAGGGCCCTGTCGTTGTACCAAGCTCGAACGCGCTGATCCGCGGGATGACCCTTTCTCCGAAGAGCAGAGCCTCCGCTACCGGCGTTGATCGTTCCACTTCAACGCCGAGGGTGATGGCCCCTCCGTAGCTAGGGGTCGGCACCGATGGCCTGTTCGGGATTCCCTGACGTGTGAAGCGGGGAGTCTAAGAACGTCGGTTCGCGCGTCCCTCTCCTCTCGGGGTAGTCGACCACCGGCCTCCTGCGGGAAGGACGTGAGCGGTAAGGTCGGTCCCTCACGTCCGGCGAAGGAAGGATCCTGCCTCTTCACCGGGCATTCCACGTAACCAAGCTCATCGACCGCACCGGTCCCTGAACAGTCTCGCGTGGCCCAGAAATTGATGGCAGGGGCGCTCGGCCGCTGTCAATGGTTCGCGTAGTAGTTCGCGACCACGGTGAAGGACCCCTTTGGTTCCCAAGGCATATCGAGATAGGTAGGTCCGTGTCGTCCATCGAGGGACGTCTTCACCAAACTGTATCGGACGAGGTCGAGATCGAATGGCAGGGATCGGACCTGTGCCTTCTCGTTATCGTCTTGCAGTCCAGCACCCGGCTCCACGAACGTGAATATGAAGGTCGCGTTGACCCCGGCCTCGTCGTTGATCCGGAGCAACTCCCCGACCTCCCGTGCTTGCGTCGCTTGGTCGTACACGTAGTCACCCTTGAGCTGGGGCGGCCTCTTCCCCCAGTCGACGACGTCCCATCCTCGACCGCCGAGATCATCGGCCCCCTTGAATGTGCAGCAACCGAACTCCATGTTGGCCACGGGTTTGCCGAACCCCCGGTACCGTTCGATCAGCTTCGGGTACATTTCTCGGCTGCGCTTGTCTCGGTACAAATCGACCCCCACGAAATCGAACGGTGTCCAGTCGACGCTCTCGAGCCCGACCGAGGCATAGGTAACCGGTCCGTGAAAGACGTCGCGAACGCGGGCGTTCGTCGCGGCCAGGAAGGCGTTCAGGGGCGGATCGTGTTTTCCGGCCCTCAGGTTCTCCCAGAGCGATGGGTGCGCCAGCCGTTCCAGAACATTGTCGCCCGGGAGGAATCCCTGCGTGAAGAGGGTCACCTCGCTCCCGACGCTGAAAATGACGCGGTCTGGCCACCGAGCGCGCAGCTCCTCTGCCTTCCGGGCCCCCCGGGCAACATAGTCGCGGGTCTCGCCGGGATCTCGGTCCCACATCTCGGGAGAAAACCACACTTCGAGGCCCTGCTGCAAGGCGTCCTCTGCGGCGACCGCCAGCCGGTCCACATCGAGCCCCTGCAGGCGGATTGAGTTGCAGTGGAGGTCTTCTTTGATGATTTCAAGTTCCCGGTGCACGACGTTCGGATCGAAATCCGGACGCCAGTTGCGGCCCAGCATCACGCGCCCCACGTCGTAGCCCACGCCCTTTCGCTGCATCCCTCAACCGTCCGGTTCGCGCGCTCCTCCCGGTCCGCCATCGATCATCCACCTGGCTGATAAGCCTCGCGCGGAGGGCGGCCCCCGCGCTCCGACGGCGGTCCTCCTTCCGTCGCGCGCGCACCACCCGACGGCAAACTGGCAGAAATGGACTGGTCGGGATTTGAACCCGAGGCCTCCGGTTTGCAAAACCGGCGATCTTCCGAGCTGATCTACCAGCCCGGGCTCACGATGCTAGGCCCAGCCTTTTAGAGCTTCTCCCAGCGGGCATTCCCCAGCGATCCCAGTTTCGATGGGAGTTCGAACCCACCCTGTCGAGTTGGGTCGTCTCGGTCACCTCGAAGAATTCCCGCGGGCCGGGGTGACTCCCCCCTCCACCACGTTCCAACGTCCATCCGGCCCGAAGAAACGTAGCCTGGGCCATCGACGCATAGGAAGGGATCGCTCACTTTGTGCCGGGATTGGAGATCGGTGTCGCGAAGTGTCGCATATAGGTGGACGTACGAGTTCATTTATCCCGGGCTCGCGTCGTTCGCCGGGTGCAGCTCAGCGCGTTCACGGTCGTCGATGCCTATCCTCCGGAGGTCGCGGAGGGTCGAGACCGATACCAGGATGTCCTGCGCCTGGCCGAAGCCTGCGAGCGCGCGGGGCTCACGACGCTGTGGGTCGCGGAGCATCATTTCAGCGATGGCGGCGTGTGTCCCGCTCCCCCCGTCCTTCTCGCGGCCGCGGGTGAGCGCACGCGCCGACTACGGTTGGGCGTGCTCGTGAGTGTCCTCCCGTTCCATAATCCGGTCGAGCTAGCGGAGCAATACTCCCTGGTCGATCGTCTTCTTGGAGGTCGGCTCAACCTCGGCGTCGGGAGCGGATACATTCCTCTGGAGTTCGCAGGGTTCGGAATCGACCCGGCCACCAAACGAGAACGGTTCGACCACGCGCTCGAAGTCCTCCTGGCCGCGTTCCGAGGAGACCCGGTCGCGGTGGAAGGGCCGGGCGGGAGCGCCATCCGTCTCAACATTTCTCCCGTTCAGACGCCTCATCCGCCGCTATGGATCGCGGTTCAACGGCGGGAGGCGCTACCCCATGTGGCGGCCAAAGGCGTCAACGTTGCGCTCGTCCCGTACGCCACGGTCCAGAACGTGGAGGAACTGGCCGAGGAGATCCGCGAATTCCGCGGTCATCTTCCCTCGGGCGTCACGGCCCGCGTATCCGTCGCATTGCATCTCTACGCGGGCGATCATCCCAAGCGGGCCCGCACCGCCCTCCAGCGCTATCTCGACAGTCGGCTCGCGACGCAAAGCAGCTTCTACCAGGACAAGGTTCGTCGCGACCCCCAGCACGCGTCCGCCTCCACGATCGAACGCTCGGGGTTCGCCTTGCTAGGCGCCACGGCCGACGTCCTCCACGGGCTCGAGCCGTTCCGGCGAGCCGGGGTCGACGAGGTCCTTGGGATCTTCGATTTTGGCGGTCTGCCTTCGTCCGACGTGGAAGCCTCGGTCCACGAGTTGGGACGCGCCTGGCGCGCGTAGTCAGCGCTCGGTGTGGCTAGGGGTTCGCCGGAGGGGGAAGCGGCGGCGAGTCCGGCGAAGGCCCCTCGCGCGTCTCGGGAGCCTCTGTCCATGGATGAATCTCGCCCGGGGCCGTGGGTCCCCCGTTCCCGTCCATGGAGGACGTCGGGGGCGGAAGGGATTCGGTCGGGGGCACGAAGGCTTGGACCGGAGGCTTCGTCGGAGCGTACGGTCGGCCCCGACGCCGGATCAGCACGACGAGCACGATCGCGACCACGACAATGGCGATCAGGAGGATGAGCCATCCGACGGTGACACCCGAGCCGGCTCCGAGTTCGTAGTTGAGCACCGAGGGGTTGGGCTCGACCGTGAAGCTAACGAGATTGACGGGTCCCGTGCAGTTCACCCCACAGAAGGAGGTGGGTGGACCCAGCGCGGCCCAGGCCACGAGCCAGAGTGTGCCCGCGCCTTGCGAGGACGGAATGGTGTAGTCGAAGGTCCCGGAGAGACCCGTCGTCTGGACGACGGACCCCGAAGCCATGGCTCCCGTTTCAAAGTCTGCGAAGGGGGCGAGTCCCACCTCGAGGGTGTTAGGGACCGGGTAGCCCTGGCTCACGACGACGGTGTAGCTGATGTGGAGCGTTTGCCCCGGTTGGAAGGACCCGTCAGCATAGTTCGAAACGGTCGTGATCGCGGTCGTGAGCGTCAACGGCGGAGCGATCGAGAGGTTGAGCTCGTTCATGCCCACGATCCCGTAGGTGGAACTTTCGGCCAGCACCGTGATCGCGAGCTGGGAGGGCGGAGCCGAGGTAGGTACGGTGAACTGGAAGCTCGACCCGCTGACGAAGGAATCAAGGAGGTAACCGCCGCTGGGGGTGATGACCGACGCGTAGAGACTGGTAGCTCCGGCATTGGGCCCGACGAGGCGGGTATCGATGGTGACCGTGTCACCGGGAAGATAGGACGATTCGCTGGGCGTGAGGAGGATACCCACCCCGGTTACATTCCCTTCGGTGTAGCTGAGGGCGCCGAGGGTGGCATTGGCCGCTAGCACCTCCACGTAGAACGGACCCGTGTAACCCGGCGGAAGAACGAAGGAAAGCACGCCGCTCGCAACACTGCCCGAGAGCGGTGCAAACGCGAAGAGAGAGCCGGAGCTCCCCACGGCTTCCCATATTCGGGCGCTCCACCCCGCGGAGGTAGCGGCACCTTGGTCGCCCAGCTGCCAAGTCGCGTTGACGGTTTGGCCGGAATAGTAATCGGAATGCTGTAAGGAAACGGAGAACCCCGGAAGGGCCTGGGGAGACGCGAGATAGAACGATGCCTGGGACGAGTTCGTCGGAGCGGAGCCGCTCGGGTCATGTACGGTGACGTTCACGACGTTGGCCAGGGTCGGGCTGAAGGGCGGGTTACCGGCGGTGAATAGGACGACGGCCTGTCCCGCGGAGTTGAGGGTGAGCAGGGTCAGCGGGACACCGGGCAATTGGGAGGGCGTCAAGTTCGTCGTACCGGAACGGAAGACCAAGGTGGTGCTGACGTCGCTCGCCCGGGCCTCGTCGCCGTTTCCGAACAGGACAAAATCGGAGATACTCAGGTAGACCGTACTGCCGGCCCCGAACACCGACTGGGACGCGCAGCTGGGGCACGAGGAGAAGGTGAGCGCGGGCGGAAGCAGGGTGGCCATGTAGATGGTCTGAGCGTCGCTCAGCGATTGCCCATCGGTCGCATTGGCATACATCGTGAGGTCGAGGCTGCCTCGATCCCACGCGTTGCCAGGTGCGGCAACAGTAAAGTTTCCGGTCGCGGAGGTGAAATGAAGAGGGAAGCCCGGAAGAACGACGGTGGTGCTGCTGTTCGTCTCATAGCTTCCCGTGACGGTGACGGACGAAAGTCCCGGGTAGGGTAGGTACGATGCCGTCGACAGCGCATAGTACACATCGTTCACGGATTGACCGGGCAAGAGGTAGGAGTTCGAGCTGACCAGCTGGGCGTAGAAGGTATCCACCGTAAAGTTCTGAAAAACGAACCCGGCATCGATTCCGGTCATCGTGATGTTCCACTGGCCACCGTCGGCGAGCGCGGTGGGTAGGGCGTAATAGCTGTGGGAGCTCGCGCTTTGGTTTACTCCCGCGGAGAACGTAATGTTCCACGTCGCGACGGGGTTCGTGAGGCCGTCCCGCAACGCATTCCCGTCGTTGATCGCGACAATAGCGTGAGCGTCGAGGGGATCCGTCGCGGCAAAGTAGACGTGACTCGTGTTGGAGCCGCCGACGTAGAACGTCGTCGTTGAGTATCCGAGCTGATCGACGGTTTGGATAGAGACCCCGTTAGCGGCCGGGGTCCCGGCGGGAGTCGAGGCGTGGGCCGATGCGAGGGGGGCACAACTCGTCGAGACGGTCAGCAGAAGGAGGACGGCGAGAGCTAGCCCATAAGGAGAACGCATGGCTTTCGTTTCGAAGCCCCTGGTATAAAAAATAGGGATGTAGAATCGAGGTCGATTTCGCCCTCGGTCCGGGACCCCATCGTATTGACTATCTACCCGAGCCCACCCTACGGTATCCGCATGGGAACCGGAGGGAAGCCTGGGCCGAAGCCGAAGCGCCTCTACGTTCGTCTGGTACGCTTCGGGGACATCGACCGGGAAGAGCTCCCTCGACCTCGGGTGACCCGCGACTTTCTCAGCAACCTCGAGCGTGTCGCCCGGCTCATCGGCCACGGCGAGCTCACCGAGCCCAAAGGAGACCTCTTGATCCTGCGAGCGACCGACATACGCGAGGCGGACCGAATTCTCCGAGTCGACCCGTTCCGAGGCCTGGCCCAGAGCACGTACGAGATCCTGGAGTGGAATGCGGAAGAGTATGGGAGCGGAGTGAACTTGGAACCGCCTCCCGCGCTCGGTGCGGGGCGGCTTACCCAGCTCCAACGCATCTCGATCGTGGTTCGGGACCAAGGAAAGTCCGTGGTGTGGTACCAGGAGGTGCTCGGTTTCAGTGTTCGCCGCCAGGATGAAGAAACCGGCTACGTTGAGATGTCACTCGGCAAGGGCACGGCAGCCCTCTCGCTGGTTGAACCTCGACCTACTTGGGGGGAGCCGTACTACTCCGAGGCGCTCGGCCGGATTGGAACGGCGACCGGCATCGCCTTCCAGACCGATAGTGTCCGTGCCCTCGAACTGCGGCTTCGCAACGCGGGGGTGCGAATCACCCAATCGTCCGAGGTACAGCCCTGGGGAGGCCGAACGATCCGTTTCGCGGACACCGATGGGAATGAGTTCCTGGCGTTCGAGACCGGAGTCCCGCCGGGTGCGGGGCACAGCGCGGTGGCCACTACGTCCGACTCGGAATAAAGACACGGCACACGGCGCCCTCCCCCAGCGATGGGCCGCGAAGGGCCCCCAACAGCCATTAGGAGCCGCCCGTATCGGCCGGGAGAGTTAGCCATGGCAGAAATACTACCCGGAATCCATCAGGTCGAAGGCGTCGATCCCTCCCCCGATTTTTCCACTCACGTCTACCTTGTGCGCGACAAGGGCTCCACCTGGACCCTCATCGACACGGGTCTCCCTGGCTCGGACCACGCCATCGTGTCCTACCTCGCCAAACACCAAATCGACCCCCATTCGATTCGACAGATCCTGATCACGCATCTTCACTTGGATCACACGGGAAATCTCAAAGCGATGGTCTCGGCTACCGGGGCGAAGTCGTTCGCTCACTGGATCGAAGCCGCCTACATCGAGCGTGCTCCGCCCTACGATGGTCCCGGGTCGCCTCCCAAAGAGGCAGTGCACGTGGATGAGCGGATCAAGGACGGCGATCATCTTGACGCAGGTGGTGGCCTCGTGGCCCACCACACCCCAGGGCACACTCCCGGCCACACGTCCTATTGGAGCCCGGAGCGAAAGGTGCTCTTCACCGGCGACCTGCTCTTCGGAGGCGACGGAAAGGTCGAGCTCACACCTCCGGAGTACACTCACCACACCCAGACCGCGCAGATCTCTGCACGTCGGGTGGCGAGCCTACGACCTGAGTCGTTGCTGACGTACCATGGGGGCCCCGTCTTGAAAAATGGCACTCACGCCCTGGATTCCCTCGTGCAGGGCTTCTAGATTCCAGCGTCTCGCGTAAACGGTGGTACGCCCCATCGACTCCGATGGCTGAGCGCGTTGCGCCCGCCAAGAACGACGAGCCACGACACGGGTCAATCCCGACACCTCCCCCATCCTTTGGAACTCCCTCACGTCGACGCCCTTGGCCCTCTGCGGGGTCATGCCGGGGAAGAAAGGTTCGCCAGCGCCATTGAAGCCGTATAACCTCGGGGCGGCGCCACGACGCGCCATTTCAGCTATGTTGATATAGCGGACCACTCGTGGCCGAGATACGCATGACGACGACCACGACGCAGACGACCTATGTCCCGACGCGTCCCAGTCGACCCATCCTGGTGGCCATTCTGGCCATCCTGCTCGGAATCATAGGAATCCTCTATGTCGTCGGAGGCCTGTTCGTCCTCCTCGCCTTTGGAGCTGGTACGCTCACAGGGATCTTCCCTGGGTTCGGTCTCTCCGGAGCACTACTTGGAGCGGTCATCTTTATCGTCGGGCTCATTTTCATTGCCGTCGCGCTGGGCCTGTGGCGCCTGCATACGTGGGCCCTCGTCCTTGCCGTACTGGTCCTCATCGTGGAGATCGCTGGGTCGATCCTGGGGAAGGCTTACAACACGACGGACGGCCTCATCGTGCTCATCGTGCTCATTCTGCTGCTGCTCTATTTCGTCGCCGTTCGGAAGCACTTTACCTGAGCCAGCCCGGTCAACACGCCGCGACGATTCGGGGTCGACGGAGCCATACCCGAAGCGTCAGCGGTCGGGTCCGAGAACCCCACCGATCCCAGTGGGACTGGCCAGATTTGAACTGGCGTTTCGGAGTCCCGAACCCCGAAGGATGGACCAAGCTACCCCACAGTCCCACAGCAGGGAATCATCCGACCCACCTTGCCTCGATAAATAAGCCTGCTCGAAGCGCCAGGCGGCGGAGGAGCATTTTCGCTCTCCGACGAGCGTTTCACGCCCCCCGCTGGCCGCTCAAATACTCTCCTCTCGCTGCTCCGAGACATGGGTACGGCCTCCCCGTCTTCTCCCTTTCCGGGTCTCCCGACCACGCAGGGACTTTCGTGGACCATTCCCGGCTTGAAGGACGACCCTTCGATGTGCCTCCGCTGCCGCTCGGCAAAGATGCTGTGCGGGAAGCCCGTGTGCCCCATCCTCGTTCGCTATGACGCGCTCGCGAGGTCCCTGCCCCAGGTCGGCCGTCGCGAACTGGACGGATCTTCTCCCCCCGGGGTGTTCGTCGGGAGATTCGGCTATCCCAAAGTGACGATCGGCCCCCTGGTCAGTGCGGCCGCCGGGGATACCCTGCTCCTGGATTCTCCGGAGGATTGGGTGGGTCGTTCCGTGGCAGAGGTCGTGGGGTTCCGGATGAGCCTTGTCCGAGGGACCCAACGCTTCCGTGTCACCGATGCCGAGGCTCCTGTCCGCCTCATCAACGACCTACAGGAACTCGCCCTTTCCGGGTCGAGCGTTGACTTGGAGGCAGTGTTCCGACGTGCGCCTCGCGGCAACATCCTTCTCTCCGACAGCTCGCCACCCTACGGGCCGAGCGCTCCCATCGAGAGGATGGACCTCGATGTACGCCGGCTGGACCCCCACCTCGAACGACTGAGCCGAGATACGGATGCCACGGCGAAGACCGCCGTGACCGAGATCTACGGTCGCGGCGGTCGCGTGAGCCGTATCCAGCGCGCGTTCAGCGCGGGCACGCTCGGTCGGCATGGGCAGCGAAAGTTCGTTCCGACCCGCTGGAGCATCACGGCCGTCGACGACATCCTCGGGCTCAGCAACTTGGAACGCGTGCGCTCCCTTCCCGAGCTGTCGGAGATCCTTCTCTACCGCCTGACCGCTCTCGACAATCGGTGGCTGATCTTCCTCTTACCGGGCATCTATCGCTACGAGTCCATCGAGACGTGGTACCCCGGAACGTTCTGGAATCCGAGCCCGACCGAAACGATCATCATGGGGGATCACGAAGGCTACCATGGACGGACCTCCTACGCGTCTATCGGAGGTTGCTACTACGCGGCCCGGCTCGCGACCAGTGAGGCGCTCCTGCGACTCGGCCGACAGGCCGGCGTCCTGGTCCTACGTGAGGTGCACCCCGGGGAGATCCTCCCGCTCGGGGTCTGGAACGTACGAGAACATGCGCGGGCCGCCGTCGCGCAGCGACCCGAGCATATCCCCGACCTTCGTGGGGTGGACGACGTCATCCGAACCTCGTTCGCGATACCGCTCGAGCGCTGGCGGGCAGCGAGCGCGCTCCTTCACGAGGCCCGGACGCAGCGCCGACTCGATGAGTGGGCGGCACCGAGCCTCCCGACGAACTGACTAGCCACCGATCGGGGCACCGCAGTGCCCGCAGAAGCTATCCCCGGCATCGAGGGGCTGCCGGCACCGAGGACACGTGTCGACCATCAGTTGGCCGCCGCATCCACGACAGAATTTGTCAATGGGTCGATTGGGCCGCCCACACGTTGGGCAGGGCACCGTCCCGGTCCCCAGGGCCGTCGGGTCATCCCCCGCGCCGGCGCCGCCGGGGGTCGTGGGCGCCAGGGTCTCAAGCTGGGTTCCGATCGCTCGTCGCCCTTTTAGACTGGCGCGCAAGGCCTCCGTATAGTCCTGCTTTCGATAGGCGGCCTGCGCCTCGCTCAGAAGTCTCTCTCCCTGGGCGATCCGCGGGTCGTCGGATTTCCGGGTCTTCCGCTCGGCAAGCTCCGATGCGAGGCAGTTCATCTGGAAGTGGGATTCCGCCTGATTGGGAGTCGTCCTCGGAGTGGGTCCGTTCGCGGGCTCGTCGCGGGACGCTCCGGTAGCGAAGGGTGAAGTCCCCATCGATCGGCCGGGGTCGAGCGAGGCGAGCGGACGGTTGGCCGGCGGGGGCCCCGACCCGGCGGAGGAGGTCACGCGTGACTCCCTCGATCGACGAAGTAAGACCAGTTGGTCATGAGCGGATTGCGAGGTCCTAAGGGCTGAGGCGAAGTTGTGACGGTCCAGCTGCTTCTGGGCCTCGGCGAGCATGTCCCGTGGATGATGGGTGTCCACGCCATCCCGCTCCAAGATGATCGCCTCGGACGTAGCCAGAGCGACCTGGTTGTACGCCCGGTCTGGAAGGAGGTCGGTGGCGGAGCCGATGTCCCGTTTCAGACGGTCGCGCTGACGGCGCATGCGAAGGAGCGTGTAGATCATGATCACCAGAACCGTGGTGAAAACGAGGGCGGCCAGAACGATGTCTTCGGTAGGTATGGTCGCCATGGTCCCAGCACTTCGCCCGTTGGGCGAGCCTCCCGGAGCAGGGGCGGTAGGTGATTCTAGGGTGGGACCGAGTATTTAGAGGCCCGTTCGGCAGGCAGGGCGCTACACCGATGGACGCGCCGCCCGTGGGCTTGCGTGCGTCATCGATCCACGTACCCGCCTTGGGGGTACTATGCCGATCCGGGCGGGGATTGGCCCTCTACGGTCGGAGGCGTTTCGACCGGTGGCCCGGGCTCCGCCGGTGGGCTCTCGACCGGAGCAGCCGGCGGGGGGCTCGTGGGAGCGGGCTCGGGGGGGTACTGGGGGACCGTCGTCCCCGTCGAGGGATCATTGGGAGGAGAGGTGGAGGGTGTCGAACCTACGGTCGTCGTCGTTCCCTTCTTCCGCTTGCGCTGAAGGAGCAGAGCCGCGAGGGCGGCCGCCACGATGATCGCTACGACGATGCCCCCCAAGAGCGCGTATCCCTCGGTGGCGGGAAGTCCGAGGAACGTCGCGCCCGGGGACGAGCGGGAGGACGAGCTCGTCGAGGCAAAGGAAATGGCGACCGAGGTTGGGGCGCCGTGGACGGCCACCGACCCACTCGCGGGGGTGGCCGAATACCCCGCGATGACGCGGACCGAGAAGTCGTAGGTCCCATTCGTTTCGTTGAAAACGAGGTGGTCCTCCGCGGTGCTTTCCATCACACCGCCTAATGTGACCGACCACGAGGTCCCCGCCAGAAGACCCGTCTCCCCTACCGTGATGGAAAACCTGGTGGCGGGAGACGCGGTGAACGTGATCGATTGGATCACGTTCGAGCTCACCACGGTGACGGTACCGGTCGCGGGGGAGCCGGTGAAGTTCGCGGCCGATACGACGAAACTGTAATTTCCCGAGGCAACGTCCGTGACCTCGATCGTCGTGCCGGTGCCGAGGTGGACGGTCCCATTGAACGTGACCGTCCACGCCATCATGCTCGGAAGCCCGGACTCGTTGAACGAAACGGAGAACAACGTGGGTGGGGGGACCGTCGTGAAGGTGATGTTCTCAAGGACGTCCGCACCCTGGACCTGGACGACCCCGTTGAGGGGAAGGGCCGTGTACCCCGGCACCACTCCGACCGTGAAAGGGTAGGAGGTCCCGTTGGGTTCACTAAAGGCGATCGAAAGCACCCTTCCGCTCGTCATGGTACCGTTCAGTGTGACGGACCACAACGTTCCCGGGGCCAGGCCGACCTCGTTGAAGGTCACGGTGTAGGTTCCGGGCGGAAGTGCGGTGAAGGTGATGTTCTCCTGGACGGGCGCTCCGTCAACGGTGACGTACCCCGAGCTTGGAGCGACTTGGTATCCCGGGACGCTGCTGACAAGGAACCCGTAGGTTCCGTTCCGCTCGCTAAACGAGGCGTTCGTGGTCGTGGAATTCTGGAGCGTGGAGCCCAGTTTGACCGACCACGAGGTGCCCGGGGCCAACCCCGTTTCGGTGAAATTCACCGCAAAGCTGGGGGGTGGCGCGCCGGGCCAAAGGATGGAAACCGTTCCCTGATACGAGTCGACGACATCGACCGACTGGTTCGAAGGATCGTAGGCGGCAAACTGCGGTCCCCCCGCCACTACGATCGTTGCCACCAGAGAATCCGTGAGGGTCGAGATAACGGACACATTGCTGGAATTGAAGTCCGCGACGAAAACGTCCCCCGTGTAGTTGTCGTACACGAGACCCTCCGGCCCTGGGCTGACGTTGACACTGGCAAGAACATGATCCGTCGCGTCCGAGATGATCGCCACCCGAGAAGCGTTGCTCTCGGCTACGAACATTTCGGATGCGCTGGGGTCGTAGGCGATCCCCGAGGGAGCGGTCCCGCTGCCGATCGTCAGGGTGGAGAGAACGGTATCGTTGACCTGAGTGATGAGGCTCACGTTACCCGAATCCGAGTTGGTGATGAATATCTCCCCTAGGGCGGCATCGAAGGCGACGCCCGAGGGTCCCGGCCCAACGTCCACGGAGCCGGTCACTCGATTCGTCACGTCAGAGATCACGCTCACGTTACTCGAGTTCTGATTGGCAACGAACACATCGCCCGTCGCCGCGTCGTAGGCCAAGCCTGCCGGTTCCGAACCCACCGGGATGGTGGCGACCACGTGGTTGGTGGCCCCCGAGATCACCGAAACGTTGTCGCCGTAGAAATCGGTCACAAACAGTTCCCCCTTCCCGCTGTCGTACGTCACCTCATACGGGCCATCCCCCACCGGGATGGTCGTCAGGACATGGTCGGTGATGCCCGACACGACGTAGACATCGTTGAAGTCGCTCTCGGCAATGTAGAAGTCGCCGTTCGCGGCATCCAAGGCGATGCCTAGGGGGTCCAACCCCACCTAGATGTTGGCGACGGTGCTGTCAGTGACGTCAGAAATGACGGTCACGTTCGTCGACGCTTCATTCGGAACAAAGATCTGCTCCGAGCCATTCTCATAGTTCAGGAACGACGGTTCCTCTCCGACGGCGATGTTCGCGAGGACGTCGTAGTCGATGTCGGAGATCGCGGTGACGTTGTTCGATTGATAGTTGGAAACGTACACGCGTGTCGTGTCGTACGCGAACGCGATCCCCACGGGGGCTAATCCCACCGCCACCCACGCGACGATCATGAAGTTGGTGTCGGAGATCGCCGTGACATTCGCCGACCCGAAGTTGGTTACCCACACCTGATTCTGATTCTCCACGTACGCCGCGCTATAGGGTTCCACGCCCACCGTAATGTTGGCGGCCCTCACGTAATCCCGGGACGAGAGAACGGTGACGTTGTTGCTCCCAAAGTTCGCAACCCACACCTCGCTTTCCATGCTGTCGAACACCACGCCAATCGGTTGCGTGCCGACAGGGACGATAGCGACGATGGAGTTGTTCGTGTCGTTCACCACGGTCACGCTCGACGAATCATAGTCCGAAACGAAGATGGATCCGTTGGCCGGATCATAGGCCACTTCGGCGGGGCCCATGGGGACGGGAATCTCGGCCACGACGGTGTTTGTGGCGCCCGAGATGACCGACAAGGTCGAATTGGCGAAGTTGGCGACGAAGATCTCGTTTTGAC
>JBAUTP010000115.1:0-1885 GCA_049582265.1 Thermoplasmata archaeon | reverse complement strand
GATCCTCTATCGAGGAAGCCCCGAAGCCCTCAAGTCGCGGGTTCATCGGGAGGTGAGGCTTCAGTTCGGCCCCGGATTTACCGTAGACGAGTTGACCCGCTACGGTCCGGTCATGAGCGACAGGGGCCGCATCACGCTCCTCACCACCCGCAGCGCAGTGGGTGAGCTCACCGAACTCGCCCTGCGTCGTGGAAGCACGGTGAACGTGGGACCGGTCACGCTCGAAGAGGCGTTCCTCGAGCTTGTGGGACGAAGTATCGAGGAGGACGCCGCATGACCGTTCGGCAACAGGCGATCGCCGTGGGGCGGATCTGCTACTTCAACGGCATACTGCCGCTCTACCGGTCGCCGATCCTCATCGCCGCGGTGTTCCTGACGCCGTTCAGCTTCCTCTTCTTCCTCAAGATCGTCGCAGCGCCGGGGTTCTTTCCGTACGGTGTGGTGGGCGGAGTCCTCTTCACCGTTCTCTTCACTGGGAACGGGATGCTCAACGATTGCGCCTACCTGCGATTGGAACGGCAGCTCCAGCAGGTGTTCGTAGCGAGTCCCGTGCGACCGCTGAGCTATGTTCTGGGGATGGCCCTGAGCGAACTCGCCTTCGCCACTCCGGCGCTTGCCCTGTTCCTGGGGATACTTGCCCTCGTACACCCGATCGGAGCCCTCGGACTGCTCGCTCTCCTCGGAGTGGCGCTCTTGACGTGGCTCCTCGCGAGCTCGTTAGGATTCCTCCTTTCCACTTTCTTCCGCCAGCTGCGCGAGATCTGGCCGATCGCGACGCTCGTCTTCTCGCTCCTCTCCGTGGTTCCCCCGATCTTCTACCCGATCTCGGTCCTTCCCGCTCCCGTGCAGTGGGTCGCTTTTCTCGCTCCCTCCACCTTTGCAAGCCAGCTGGCGGACCGCGCCGCGGGGCTTCCAGGGGCGCCGGCGCTTTCACCTCCTTTTCTCGGGAACGTCTACTTTCAGGTCGGTACGCTCATCCTCCTCACCCTTCTCTTTGCTCTCGCCGCCCTCAAGCTCGCGCGCTGGCGCGAGCCTTGAAAATGGGCCCGTGCTACGGTTTGACGAGGTTACCGCTCGCTCGGGTTACGCTCAAGTAATGGGCCCTCCGTTGCACCTACATCCAAGGTGTTTCCATGCCAACCAATGATCAAGCGAATCCGTTCGAGACGGCCAAACAACAGATCGATATTGTCACGGACCTGCTGAAGATCAACGGCGGGATGCGGGACATCCTGAAGCATCCCAAGCGCGAGCTGACGGTCAACTTCCCCGTCCGAATGGACGATGGGAGCTTCCGCGTCTTTACCGGGTATCGCGTCCAGTACAATATGGCGCGAGGACCGACCAAGGGCGGAATCCGCTACCACCCGCAGGTCACGCTGGACGAGGTTCGGGCCCTCGCGGCATGGATGACATGGAAGTGCGCGGTCGTGAACTTACCCTACGGTGGCGGGAAGGGGGGTATCATCTGCGATCCCAAGCACATGAGCCAAGCCGAGCTCCAGGGCATGACCCGCCGCTACGCCAGCGAAATCGCGCCGATCATCGGACCCGAGATGGATATTCCGGCGCCCGACGTCTACACGGACTCTCAGACAATGGCGTGGATCATGGACACGTATTCGATGTTGAAGGGATACTCCGTCCCGGGCGTCGTCACAGGGAAGCCGATCTCGCTCGGCGGAAGCGAAGGACGTGGAGAAGCTACCGGTCGAGGCTGTGCCTACACCATCCGCGAGGCGGCTCCGGACGCGGGCATCAAGATCAAGAACGGAACGGTCGCTGTCCAGGGATTCGGTAACGCCGGCAGCGTCGCCGCCAACATCCTCTCGGCGGAACAGGGAGCGAAGATCGTGGCCGTGTCGGACTCCAAAGGAGGCATCTA
>JBAUTP010000114.1:0-3709 GCA_049582265.1 Thermoplasmata archaeon | reverse complement strand
AGCTCAGGGAACGGATTTACGCCTGGAATGACCTTGTGCCTAAGGGTCTAGCATGAAGACCGGAATCTTGGTGGGAAAAGAGGTCGTCGGGTCCAACGGTTGGAAGATCGGGAAGATTCGAGACGTCACCTTCAACGAGAAGACCTGGCAAATCGGCTCGCTCGACATCCAACTCGAACGCTCGGTGGCCGAAGAGTACCAGATGAAGGCCCTTCTCACGCGACCGACGCTCTCGGTTGATGTCTCGTCTGTGCACGCGGTGGGGGACCACGTGATCCTCTCGGTCACCAAGCCCGAGTTGCGAGAAATGGTAACGACGCAGATGACGCCGTCGCCTTCGACGCTACTTTCCCCGCCACCGGAAGAGTGACAAGCGTAGGGCCGGTCCGCCCAAAGGACCGACCGACCAACCGCTGCGGGTGACCGTGAGCTCCGGCGGGTAGAAGATGCTAGGCGGCGGCCCGCGGCCTACCATCGTCGGACCCGGTCTCGGCTCTGGGATGGGAAGACTCGGCAAGCCCTCTCTTTGAGACGAGTGTTACTTTCTAAAAAACGTCACAACGCTTATCTTCCGTGTTCTTTTGAGGGTTTTGATGGCCCCCACCGTGCGATCGTTGGGCGAGCCGGCGAACCTCAACCTGACCTCCTTCGAGAAGCTCAAGATCGTTCTTCTCTACCTCGGCATCCTCTTCTCGACCCTCGCCGCGTTCGTACTCGCCTTCGCCTACCTACCTCATCACTTCACGGGACAGATCACCGGCGGCGCGCTGCTGTTCACGGGGCTTGCCATCACCGCCTACATCCTCGGGATCCGACACGGGTTCGATGCGGATCACATCGCTGCCATCGACAACACGACACGCAAGCTTCTCAATGACGGCGAGCGACCCCTCACCGTCGGCACCTGGTTCTCGCTGGGGCACTCCACGATCGTCTGCGGTATGATCCTCGCGCTCGTCGTGGCGGCGGAGTTCATCCAACGTCAGTACAACACGTTCGCGGCGGTCGGGGCGGTCATCGGAACGCTGATCTCAGGCGTGTTTCTGTTCATCATTGGCCTCATCAACGTGATCATCGTGGTCGACGTGTATCGGATCTTCAAAGGACTCCGGGATCGCGAGCTCGACCAGAAGGCACTCGACGAGCAGATGGACAAACGAGGCTTTCTCTACCGATACTTTGGACGACTGTTCAAGGTCATCACGCGACCCTGGCAGATCTACCCCATCGGAGTTCTCTTTGGCCTCGGTTTCGACACCGCAACCGAGGTTCTCATCATTGGGATCGCCGTCGTCGTAGCGAACTCGGGCGCCATCCCTCTCTGGGCCGTGCTCATCCTGCCGCTGCTCTTCACCTGCGGCATGGTACTTTCGGACACCACCGACGGTATCGCGATGCGCTATGCCTACGGCTGGGCGTTCCTGAAACCCATACGGAAAATCTACTACAACCTCACGCTCACGATCATTTCCGTCATGGTGGCCTTCGCCATCGGCGGGGTCGAGCTCCTCCAAGTGACCTCCGGCGAGCTGGGTTGGGGCGGCCCGTTCTGGACCTGGCTCGACGGCCTCGACTTTGAACAGCTCGGGATCGGGATCGTCGTCCTCTTCGTCGGGTCGTGGCTGGTCGCGATGCTCGTCTATCGACTGAAACACTACGAGGAGGTAGGATTCGGTCCCGTTCCCTCGCCCGCCGCCGGCCGTTCGGAGACTCCCGCTCCGCTTCCGGGCGGTGAACCATGAAGTCGAGGGTCGTTCGCACGGGGGTATCGCTCGAGCCCGAAATGCTCGCGGCTCTCGATCGGTGGGTCGAACGCAGGAACTCGGGGAGTCGGTCCGAGGGGATTCGTTTTCTCGTTCGAAAGGAGCTCTCGGAAGGTTCTCTCGAGGACCCCGAATCCGACGCCGTAGGGACCGTCATGGTGCTCTACGATCATCGTATCCCCATGGTCCAGCGCCGCCTCACCGCCGCCCAACACAAGTGGGGAGAGCACATTCGCTCCTCGAGCCACGTCCATCTCGAAGGCGAGGCGTGCCTCGAGGTCATGATCCTGGTCGGTAAGCGCGGGGAGCTTGAACGGGCCGCCGAAGATCTTCGCGGCGTCAAAGGGGTCAATCAAGGGGACTACCTCCTCGCGACCCCGAGCGTCGCGGGAGGTCGAACGGGGCACCGGCACCCCCATGAACACGTCGGGCCCGAAACGGCCGAGACGTAGCTGGTTCGTCGCGCCGATTCAGCGCGGCACGACCGATCGGGGAGCGCGGGGAACGACGCCGGGCTAGGCAGGATGAGGCGCCGGCGCGAAGGAGGGTCTCCGTGCCACGGCGATCCAGCGCAGCGACAGCGAGTTGGTCAGTACGAGAGTGGACGAGATGGCCATCGCGAACGCGCCCACGATCGGCAATACGTTGTAGACACCGAACCCGAAGAGTGGGACGAGCGCCCCCGCCGCGACGGGCAGGAGGATCAGATTGTAGCCAATGGCCCACGTGAGGTTCTGCCGAACCTTGAGGAGGATCTCTCGGGCGATCCGCACGGCAAGCGACACATCGGAAAGGCGTGACCGGACGAGTATGACCTGACCGGCCTCCTTGGCAACGTCCGTACCCGCTCCGATAGCGATTCCGACGTCGGCCGCGGCCAGCGCAGGAGCGTCGTTGACCCCGTCCCCCACGAAGGCAACGCATCGACCGGTCGATCGGTATCGGCGAACGACCTCGACTTTCTCTTCGGGTCGCAGTCCGGCGTGAACGTCGGTGATCCCCACCTCCGCCGCCACCCGCCGGGCCACCGCCGGTCGGTCCCCTGACACCATGGCCAGCGTGACCCCCTCGGCCACGAGCCTCTGGACGGCCTCGCGCGCGTCCGGCGAGACAGTATCCTGAAAGGCCAAAATCGCGACGGGGTCCTCGTCTCGGTAGAGTACGGACCAGCTGACTCCGTCCTGATCGAGGCGTTGCGCGTCGGCGGCAACGGCGGAACGGATATCCGGGACGGATGGGTCGGAGACCTCCCCTCGTTCCAACCGAACGGCCTTCCCGGCCCACTCTCCCCGCACGCCGATCCCCGGGAGCGTCTCGAGGTTCGTTACCGGTTTCCCGCGAATCCCTCGTTGACGGGAGGCATCGCGTATCGCCCGGGCAAAAGGATGCTCCGTTCCCGCTTCGATGCCGGCCGCCAGGCTGAGAAGCTCTGTCTCACTTTCGCCGGGTGCGGGGTAGACGGCCACAAGCGTAGGCCGACCCAGGGTCAAGGTTCCGGTCTTGTCGAGGAGGACGGTCTCGACCCGGCTGGTGCGTTCGAGCGCGTCCTGTCCCTTGAAGAGAATCCCGTCCTTCGCGGCCCGTCCCGTTCCCACGACGATGGCCGCCGGCGTGGCGACGCTGAAGGCGCACGGGCAGGCGATGATGACGACCGAGACGAAGACGAGGACGGCCACGCCGACGGAAGCGTGACCCACTACGAGCCACCCAGTCGCCGCCGCTGCGGCGATCAGAAGAACGAGCGGTACGAATCGGGAAGCGATTCGGTCGGCGCGCTGTTGCAGGGGGACACGACTCGTCTCTGCTTCGGCGACCAATTGGCCGACGCTGGACAGAAAGAGGTCCGACCCGACGCGCGTGGCCACGCCGTCGATCATTCCGTCCAGATTGAGGGCGCCTGCGATGAGTGGGTCCCCCGCCACCTTTCGAACGGGAAGGCTCTCCCC
>JBAUTP010000113.1:0-1914 GCA_049582265.1 Thermoplasmata archaeon | reverse complement strand
GGAGGTGAGGGTCGTGTCCCTGCCTCTGCAGCCTGGACCATTCCTTGCCATAGTGGGCCACCTGTCCACGCTGGCCTCTTCGACGAGCCCGAGCTTGCGACCGTCCGACGTTGACCCGGTGCTACCCGGGGGCCCCTCCGCAGCGTAGGACACCCCGTCTCACGGGTCTTCGGCGGTTCTCCTCCGGAGGAAGAGTGCGACCGAGAACGAAGACTCGCGGAGAGCTAATGCGAGTTGGGCGACCGAATGCGGTCGGATCCGCGGTTCTAGTGTGCAGGCAACGGCGTCTGCCGTTCGGCACGTTCTTTGCTCGATCCGGCTACCGAGGAGTCGCTCTCGAGCACCTTAAGGACATCCTCGCGTGTGATGATTCCCACGAGTTTTTCGCCTCGAACTACGGGAACTCGATTGATCGAAAGCTTACGCAGTAAGAGCGCTGCGTCGACGAGGGGTGTCTCTGAGTCTACCGTGACGGCTGGGAGGGACATGGCGTCGGCCACGGTCGTGTTGAGAAGAGCGGCGCTCGATCGCAGGAGCAGACCGCGATGTTCGTTTTCGTAATCGCCGAGGAGCAGGTCCAGTATGCCGCGTGAGTGCCCGACACCCACCTCTCGGTTGAGCACCTCCAGTATGTCCTTCTCGCTGAGGACTCCGACGACCCGACCCCGGGCGTTCACGACCGGGAGTCCGGACACATGCTGCCGTCTCATCGTCAGGCCGGCGGACCGCAAGCTCTCATCGGGACGTGCCGAGTAAACCGGAGCGGACATGATCTCTCCCACCAGATACGGGCGCAGCAGATCGGTCGCCCACAGTTCGGACATGCGGAGGATGCTGCCAGCGGATTATTAGAACTCAAGGTCAACTCCATTTGAGTCGAGCTCCGGGCCACGACCACAGGTCTAAATCGAGTCGGCGGAAATTCCGTTTGACCTCGCGCTTATGTAACGGCATTTACCTTCACCCTGTTGATCTCCCGGTGCCGTCGGACCATGTCGCATGATCGGAACCACCCTGCCTCCACGATTGTGCTGATCGTATGCGGTGGGAATCGGTCGCGCCGGAGTCCTCCGAAGGGATTCGGATCCCGAGCGATGCGAGCTGGGGGGCTACGGACTAACCTCTCCTGGTGTGGCCTATGACCGATGAACTGCCTCCCCTAGGAAGCCGACACATTCTCAAACGAGGCGACTTTCCAGCATTCCTGTCGGCGATTAGTGCCGCAGGATTCCGCATTGTTGGCCCAACCCTGCGCGACGGGGCGATCGTCTACGGTGACATTCGGACCGAGACCGACCTTCCCATCGGTTGGACGGATCGCCAGGACGGCGGTACCTATCGGCTCGAACGCCGTCCCGATGCCGCGCTCTTCGGTTACGCGGTCGGCCCTCACAGCTGGAAGAAGTACCTCTTTCCTTCGCGAGAACGCCTTTGGACGGGTACGCGCCGCGACGGGTCGTTCGTGATCTCGCCGGAACCGGAGGAGGGGCCTCCGTACGCGTTCCTAGGAGTCCGAGCGTGCGAACTTGCCGCGATCGCGATCCAGGACCGTGTTTTCCAACGAGCTTCGGACCCGAGCTATAACGCTCGACGTTCGCGCATTCTCACGATCGCCGTTCAATGTGGGCAGGCGGGTGGCACATGCTTCTGCGTCTCGATGGGTACGGGACCGGCCGTGCGAGGGGGCTACGACCTCGCGTTGACCGAGATCGTGACCACGGAACGTCACGAGTTCTTCATCGAAGTGGGGTCGCAGACGGGCGCTGCGATTCTGGGATCGGTCCCGCTACAACCGGCATTGGCACAGGATGCGGCCACCGCGGACGAGGTGGTCGCTCGAACTGCGGCATCTATGGGGCGCCAAATGGAGGTCCGAGGTCTCCGAGACCTACTCGTTCAAAATCCGGAACACCC
>JBAUTP010000112.1:0-10248 GCA_049582265.1 Thermoplasmata archaeon | reverse complement strand
GGGGAGGTTGAGGACGAACCACGTAGGCTCGACGGTGAGGACCTCAACGCGGGCGCCCAGCCGAGCGGTCAGAAGACCGGAAGCAACGAGAGCGAGCGTTTCGTTGGTCCGAGTACCAAAGCACGCTCCCACGACCACCAGTCTTCCCTGGCTCGTGAGGGTGATCCGCCGGTCGTCGGGAAGAATTCCGCCCACCCGGGCCTCGGCGTAGCGGCCCGCCAGGAGTTGGCGCGCGTCGGGATCAAGGGGATACTTCCCCGGGTCTCCCTCGCGCCGCAACCGACCGATCTCCTGGGCCACATCGAACGGCACCGGGAGGTCCTCTCCGACCCAGCGCGGCTCAAGACCGAGCTCGGCCACGTTCTCCACGAGAAGTTCTTCGTCGCGGAACTCCACGATCCGCCAGGTTCGACCGTGGAGGAGGAACAGCTGGTCAGGCTGACCGATCACCTGGGTCAGCACGAAGCGCTCGTCCAACGTCCCGATGAGCCGGCGGGTCGCGATGTCCCTCAGCCGGTAGGTGCGTTCGTCCGGGATCAGCGAGAGGGTCGCGTAGAACCGGTCCAGCGTCGAGCGCCCCCCACGGAGCAGACCGCCTTCCGCTCGGATCGACCCGAGCTGAGTGAGATAGTCCATCAGGGCCTCCCACTCGACGAGCGATAGATCGCCCGCGGGGCCCGCGCGGCGGAACTGTTCGTACAACTGGCGAGAATCCGCGGAGCCTCGGGCTCGCAGTTCAGCAATGACCTGCTGCGCGACCGCAAGTCGATTCCGTCGTCGCCAGATCGTCGGTTCAAGCTCGCCCGCGCCGGCCCGACGCGCGAGGACTCCTGATTCCTCGAGGTCCTCTTCATCGAAGGCCGCAATGATCCCGTGGATCTCCAGGTCGAGACGATGCCCGGAACGCCCGACGCGTTGGACCAGACGCGCGACCTGGTGAGGCGAGCCCAGTTGGACGACCAGGTCGACTCCACCAATGTCGATCCCGAGTTCGAGCGATGACGTGGCGACGAGCGCCCGGAGCTGCCCGGCACGGAATGCCTTCTCCGCCTCTTCGCGAACCTCACGGGAGAGAGAGCCATGATGGACGGCGATGGGAAGGTCGGGAGCCAGCCGCGTGAGGCGAGCGGCCACGCCTTCGGCCGTGGGCCGCGTGTTGACAAAGATGAGCGTGGTGCGGTGTTCTCGGATCTGCGATACCAAGAATTGGAGCGCTCCGAAGAGCGCCGGCTCGGCCTTGAGCTCGTTGGCTCGAGCGAGATCCTCCGAGGAGGTGGGCGGAGCCGGACGAACCGCCTCGAGCACCATCCGCCGCGGTTGGTGAGCATACCGTATCTGGATCCGGCGCGGCTCGGGTGAAAGGAAGCGAGCGACCTCCTCGGGATTTCCTACCGTCGCCGAAAGCCCAATGCGCTGAACGGGGTGCCCGACCCATTGGTCCAGCCGTTCGAGCGTGAGCGCCATCTGTGCTCCACGATCTGACGGCGCAAGTTCGTGTACCTCGTCCACGACGACGGTGGTCACCGGGCGGAGACCCTCACGAAGTCGCGAACCGACCAGTAGGAGTTGGAGCGTCTCGGGCGTGGTGATGAGGACGTGGGGCGGTCGGCGCGACTGCCGCGACCGCTCGGCGGTTGATGTATCGCCATGACGAACGGCGGCGGTAAGACCCACCTCGTGGACCCAGGTGAGGAGACGATGTTCGAGGTCTCGGTTGAGCGCTCGAAGCGGACTCACGTAAAGGATCGAGATCGGGGCACTCGTGTTCGACCGCAACCGAGTTAGGATCGGGAGCATCGCGGCCTCCGTCTTCCCCGTGCCGGTCGGGGAGATGAGGAGCCAATCCTCCGGGCTCTCGCCGATATCGACGGCGAGTCGCTGGATCTCGGTCGGTTCCCGAATCCCGCGCCGGGCGAGACCTCGTCGGAGGGCTGGGTCAAGGCGCGCAAACTCCGGAGAAAGGCCGACTTCCTCCGGCAACGGAGAGTCCGAGGCGGGCACCCCGTCGTGCGATCTTTCGCGGGGGGTCGTCACGTCTCCGGGCCGGGAGCCAGGTCGAGCGTTCGGAGCCCCAAGGATTCGTTGAGCGGGCGGCCGAACGAACGAGCGGGGAACACTTCGATGTAGATCTCTCCCAGAATACCGAGCGTCGCACGCAGTAGGTGGCCACCCAGGAGGCGGTGCCCCGAGTCCGCGAGAGCGACATGCAAATGGATCGAAGGTTGCCCGTCTTGATGCGCAATGGATCCGTGCAATCCAACGAGCTCGTGCGGGTCACGGATATCCTTGGGCTCGTACTCTTTCCCGTTCCAATACCCGATAGCCCCGGAGCGAACCATACCGATGCCCGATACGATGACACCCGCTCGCACGTTCTGACCTCGTGCGAACTCGGTCAGAGCAGCGAAAAGGTCCTGTCCATCGTCCAGTCGGAGCATCCATCGGCTACCGTCATTCACCGTCTGCATGCACGATGCGAGGCTTCGGGAACTAAGGAGGTTTGCCGGGCTCGCCGAGGCCTGTTTCGCGACCTCCCCGGACGAGGTTAAGACCGCCGGAAGAGTAGCCCGTGTTGATGATGCCGGGTGTTCCATCGGCTTTCCCCACGCCCGACGAAATCTCCGTCCTCGTTGCGCGGATTCGGGCGGGTGGTCGAGCCCTGGTGGCACTCTCGGGAGGTGTCGATTCTGCGGTGGTCGCTGCGCTCGCCCGTCGGGCCCTGGGCGACGATTGCCTCGCGGTGACTCTCGTGGGTCCTGCGGTCTCGCAAGCCGAGCGCGAGGGAGCCGAGCATTCCGCCCACGAGATCGGTATCACGCACGAAGTGGTTGCGGTGGATCCGCTAACATCGCCGGACTACCGTGCGAACCCCGACAATCGATGCTATTTCTGCCGAGTGGTGGAAACGAGCGCTCTGAGGGATCGCGGCCAACGCCAGGGAGTTCGGCAGTATCTCGATGGGATTCATCTCGACGACATCGGGGACGACCGTCCCGGGATCCGAGCGATGAACGAAGCGGGCTTCGTACATCCCTTGCTCGAAGCGGGCTGGAGGAAATCCGACGTTCGCGCTTTCGCCCACGACCTCAGCCTCTCCTCCTCATCGAGGCCCTCCGATGCCTGCCTCGCCTCTCGCGTACGCCATGGGATCCCCATCACGGTGGCTCTCCTTCAGCAGGTCGACGCCGCCGAGCGTTCGGTCCGTTCCATGGGATTTCGCCGCGTGCGCGTACGGGTTGACGGAACGAACGCGCGCGTCGAGGTGGATCCAACCGAGGTGCCTCGCCTGCTGTCCGAACCCACGGCGGGCCGTGTGGAGGAGTCCCTACGAGGTCTGGGGTTCACCGGGACGCTTCTCGACCCTACGGGATATCGGGCGCGGCCGGGGATGTGATCCGGATGGTCAACCCCAGCGAGGAAGCGCACGAGCTGCCCGGCCGATTCGAGCTCGAGACCGACCTGCTGCCCCAAGGGGATCAGCCCCGGGCCATTGAGGATATCGTGGGACGTGTCGCCCGAGGAGAGCGCTACACCACGCTGCTTGGCGTCACCGGCTCGGGAAAGACGTTCACCATGGCCCACACGGTGGCCCGGCTGCAACGCCCGACACTCGTGATCTCCCCCAACAAGACACTCGCCGCCCAGCTCGTCAGCGAATTCCGCGCCCTCTTTCCGAAGAACGCGGTCGAGTACTTCGTGAGCTACTATGATTACTACCAGCCCGAGGCCTACGTCCCCCAGATCGACCTCTACATCGAGAAGGATGCTTCGATCAACGAGGAGATCGATAAGCTGCGCCATCGGGCAACGCAAGCGCTTCTCACACGACGCGACGTGCTGATCGTCGCATCGGTCAGTTGCATCTACGGCCTCGGGTCGCCGGAGGACTATCGTGCCAATGTGATCGAGCTACGCGTCGGCGACGACCGCGGGCGTCAGCCTCTCGTCGACCAACTCGTCCGGATGAAGTATGCGCGGAACGACATGGAGCTGAGGCGTGGTCGGTTCCGAGTCCGGGGGGGTACGATCGATGTCATGGGTGCCGGGGAGACGATCCACCGGATCATCCTCGAGGGTCGTCGTGTGGCAACGATCGTGGAGCTCGATCGCATTACCCAGGATGAGATCCGGGAGCTGGAGAGTCTTACGATCTTCCCTGCGACGCACTTCCTTACGGTCGACGAGCGACTGCGCGGCATCTTGAACCAGATCGATGCGGAGAAGGAGCATCGGGTCAAGGAACTCCTGGGTCAGGAGAAGATCGTCGAGGCCCAGCGCATCAAGAGCCGAACGGAATACGACCTCGAGATGATCCGCGAGACGGGCTACTGCTCCGGGATCGAGAACTATTCTCGGTATTTTGCCGAGCGCCAACCCGGCACGGCCCCGTATACGCTGATGGACTTCTTCCCGAAGGATAAGCTCGTGTTCATCGACGAATCGCACGTCACGATCCCTCAACTTCAGGGCATGTACAAAGGCGACCTCAGCCGCAAGGACAATCTGGTGGAGTTCGGATGGCGCCTACCGTCCTGTCGCGACAATCGCCCGCTCAAGTTCCCGGAGTTCCTCGCCCACGCCCCTCAGATCGTCTTCGTCTCGGCCACGCCCGGACCGTTCGAACGCAAGGTGTCAAGCGGCATCGTTGAGCAGATCATACGACCGACGGGGCTCGTGGACCCGGAGATCGAGGTCCGCCCGGTCACCGGCCATATTGCCGACCTTGTGACGGAGCTCCACGCCGTCATTGACCGAGGAGAGCGTGCCCTGGTCACGACCCTCACCAAGGCGACGGCGGAGGACCTCGCGAACCACCTCGCCAACCTGGGCCTCAAGGTGCGCTACCTCCACTCGGACGTCGAGACGCTCAAACGGATCGAGGTCCTGCGCGACCTCCGTCTCGGCCGCTTCGACGTCCTCGTCGGGATCAACCTCCTCCGTGAAGGGCTCGACCTTCCCGAAGTGAGCCTCGTTGCCATCTTGGACGCGGACAAGGAGGGATATCTCCGTAGCGAAACGTCCCTCATTCAGACGGCGGGCCGGGCGAGCCGGAACTCCATGGGCCGTGTGATCCTCTACGCCAGTCGCACGACCGGGTCCATGGAGCGCGCGATCGCGGAGATGAGCCGGAGGCGAAACGCCCAGCTGGCCTTCAATGAGGCGCACGGGATCGTCCCCGAGTCGATCCGCAAGGAGGTTCGTTCGATCCTCGCGGAGAACGAGGAGGTTCCATCGGGGGAGCTCTCCGTCGCAGGACTGGGGCCTCGATGGAAGGAGCGCCTTCCGCTGTTGATGGCGAACCTCGAGGAGGAAATGCGCCTCGCGGCCGAGCGGCTCGATTTCGAAGAGGCGACCCGCATCCGCGACCGCATCCGCTCCCTGCAGCGCGACTCCGAGGTCCATCGGCGCGGTCGCTCGGCCGCCGCCGCCCCGTAGCCGTGGCCCACGATGGTGCTATAGCTCGCCAGACCTCCGAGCCTCCCATGCCCCGCCGACGTGCGAGCGCGCCCTCCCCGACCGGGCTAGCCGCGCTCCGCCGAAGCGGATCCATCTCCGAGATCCTCTTCCTGTACGAGTGCACGACGGAAGAGCCTACGCAGCTCAAACCGATCGCAGAGCGTCTCGGCGTAACGGTCCAAGCGGTCAGTCATTCCTTCCGGTTGCTCGCGCGGCGTGGGCTTGTCGAGCTACGCGAGGGACGCTATCTGCCCACGGTCGCCGGAGTTCAATGGCTGCACTCGGCGTTCGGGTCGCTTCGGGACGACCTCGATGCCCGGTCCGAACGCCTCCACATGATCCGCTCCACCCGGGCCGTGGCGTTCGCGGACGTCCGCGCCGGAGATTCCGTTGTCCTCGAGATGAAGGATGGCGTCCTCGGCGCTCGACCAGGGATCAGGGGACCTTCTCGTGGGAAGGCCGTAACTACCGCCAACGAGGGCGAGCTGCTGCGGGTGGAAGAGCTCGAGGGGATCCTCCCCGTCCTGACCGGGAAGGTGCGCGTGATCACCATCGCCACCGATTCCAGCGGAGACCCCGAGACGAAACATCTACTCGCCGAGAGACTGCAGGAGCGCCCTCCGGGCCTTGTCGCGGCGCCCGGTCTCGAGGCCTTCCACGTGGCCTCGCGGGCTACGTCCGGCCCCGTCCTCCGGTTCGGCGTGGCCGCCGCCGTCATCGAGGCCAGCCGGGTCGGCGTGGACACGACGGTCGTCCTCCTCGATACCGACCTACCCAGGTTCCTCGGCGGGTTCTCCGGTCGGAACGTCGTTCCGCTCACGGTCGACCATCTTCGAGGTACCCCCTCCCGTCGTCACCGACCTCGCGCTCGAAGGGTCGAGAACCCCTAGCTCCCTTCGAAGGTGGCCCAGGAGCTCCTCCCACGTCGTCGCGTCCCGGGCACCCGCGGCCAGCAGTTGGAGACGGACCTCGTGGGCACGACCACCGGTAAAATCCCGCTTATCGAGGTCGCTCCCTCCAAGGAGGTAGGTCGGCCGCTGGGGCACGAACGGGAGCAAATCCTCCCAATTCGCGAGGTTCGCCGCACCCACAGCGAACGGTGCGACGATGATCGCCCGGGCGGCCTCGAGGAGTCGGCGATTCTCAGCTCGTGCTTCGTCCCCCAGCGGAGCGAACGGTACGTCGACCGCGATGGAAAGGCCGAGGTTCCGAGCAGTCTCGGTGTCGGTGTCAAAGAGCGGAAGCGTCCCCGCGGTGACGCGGAAGCCTTCCTCAACGAGCGAGAGGAGATAGGGCGCAGCCGCTCCGCCCCCACCGACCACATGGACGGGACCCGGCAATCGTACGGGAGTACCTTTCGAGGGTCCGCCTACGTACGACGGTAACGTCGGGATGAGATACGGTAGGCCGGTCCGGCCATCTCGCCGGAGCTCGGCATCGATGCCCCAGACCGAACGCAGAAGCTCCGTGGATAGCACGTCGGCGGGGCGACCGTCTTCCACGAGGCGACCCCGAGAGAATACGATCACGCGGTCGGCATAGCGAGCCGCGAGGTTGAGGTCGTGCATGGCGGCGACGACGCAGCGCCCGCCCCGTTGGCGCCACTCGGCCATTCGCTCGAGCAGCTCGAGTTGATGAGCCATATCGAGGTGCGCGGTGGGTTCGTCCAGAAGGAGGATCGGGGCGTCTTGCGTGAGCGCGCGAGCCAGGAGAACCCGTTGGCGCTCCCCCCCACTCACCTCCCAGATCCCGGAATCTCGGCGGTCCCAGAGGTCGACGGAACGAAGCGCATTCTCGGCTCGAAGGAAATCGGTTGAATCCTCGGAGTAGAGGGGGGGTATGTGGGCGTAGCGACCAAAGAGAACATAGTCGACCAGCGGCACGTTGTCCTGAGGTTGTTCGTCCTGCGGAAGCCAGGCCATTCGCTGCGCGCGTTCGCGGTAGGAGAGCGCGCCGAGTCGGGTGCCCTGGATCTCCACACGACCTTCGGCGACCGGCACGAGCCCGAGCAGGGCCCGCAAGAGCGTGGTCTTCCCCGCCCCGTTCGGCCCCGTGATCGCAACGAGCTCACCGGGTCCTATCGCGAACGACACGGACTGAACGGCCGTCCGCTCTCCGTATCGGACGGAGACGCCGTCGACCTCGAGCAACGGGGCGGGCGAGGTCATGACGGGGCTCGACCCCCGGAGACGGTAGGACGCCGGTAGAGGAGGTAAAGGAAGAAAAGGGCCCCAGCGAAGGCCATCGGCACGCCCACGGGAACCTCGGTTCCCGGAAAGAACTCCAGCGCGAGGTCACGTGCTCCGAGGACGAAAATGGCGCCGACGAGCGCCGAGGCGGGAAGCACGCGACGGTAGTCGACCCCCAGGAGCCGTCGCACGACGTGCGGAGCGACGAGCCCGACGAAGCCAATGACCCCCGCGAACGCGACCGCGAACGAGGTGCAGAGCGAGGCAAGCAGGATCGTACGGATCCGAACGCGTCGGGCGTCGACCCCCAGACTCTGCGCGACATCATTGCCGAGCTGAAGCAGGTTCAGGTCCTGTCCGTAGAGTGCGAGGAGCGATCCGGTGACCGCGATACCGGCGAACACGATCCCGACCTGCGTCCAGGTGGCCCCCTCGAGCCCTCCCAGCAACCAGAAACTGACCTGGAGGTCGCCGTTGATGTTGTAGAGCAAGGCGAGGACGAGAAGCGCCGAGAAGAACGAACTTAGGGCCACGCCGGTGAGGAGGAGCGTGGTCACTGAGCTCATGGGGCTGCGGGCCGCCAGAAGGACCACAACGCCACTGAGCAACGCTCCTCCAAAGGCAAAGAGGGGGAGCGTAAGGTTCGCTTCGGCGAGACCGATATGAAAGATGAACAGGAGAGCGGCGCCCACCGCGGCGCCGGAGGAGAGACCTAGGAGGTAGGGATCGGCGAGCGGGTTACGAAAGGTTCCTTGCAGCGCAGCGCCGGACACGCCGAGGGCGGCGCCGACCAAGACTCCGAGCAACACCTGGGGGATGTAATTCTGCCAAACGATCTCGATCAGGATGGAACAACGATTGGCCGTCAGGGAGGGGTCCACGCAGGCCCCTCCGGGAAGGATCCCGCCAAGGACCCGTTGGCCCACAATTCCAAGGATAGTGCCCGGTGGAATGGGGACGTCGCCCAAGAGGACCGAGACCAGAAGGAGCCCCCCCAGCGCGGCCAGCAGCAGGAGGAAATTTCGCTCGCCCACGCGACGCTTCCGTCGTCGTGCGGAGGCGTCCTCGGGGTCCTGACCCACCCCCGGCGAACCCAGGGGGTCTCCCGCGGACACGGCTCTAGCTGACCGGAAGAGCGGGGTAGATGAGGTGCATCAGCATCGCGAGCGAGAGGATCATCGTGGGATCCACCTCCGTCATGATGGTCACGTCGATCCCCGTCACATTCCCGTCCTGGACTGCCGGGAGGCTCGACCAATCCGGCCCCTCTTGATATTGGGTTGCGTTGACGCCGAATCCGACCCCGTAAATCACGATCGAAGGATTGTCCGCCAGAACCTGGCTACCGGAAAGTTCTGGGCTCGATATCGAGGACGTGGCGGCGATGTTCACGCCGCCGGCCAACTCGATCAAGGAGGATCCGAAGGTGCCGGGGCCGAACGAGTAGTATCCGGCGTCCGGCTCGCCAGCGGCCACCGGATAGTAGGTCATGAAAACGCTTCGAAGGGTCGTCCCGTTGTTGGTCAGGTTCGCGAGGAACGACGTGGACTCACTCAGAGCCGTTTGCAACTGCGCCACCAACTGAGTACTGGCCGTGCTCGCACCGAAGATCGCGGCGATGACCTGCACATCGTACACGACGCTCCCGAGGGTGCTGGGTCCAAAGAACACCACCGGAATGCCGTAGGTGATCGACCATTGTTCCAAGGACGGGACCGCGACGATCGTGGAGGCGAACACCACGTTCGGGGCGAGATTCAGAAGGTCGGCGGAGCTCACCTGAGGATAGGCGAGAACGCACATCGAGGCCATGAGATTCCAGAGGGCGACCTGGGAAGGAGTGTAATCGCCCTCGAGTCCGCCTAGCGAGTCGTTCGAGCAATCCACGCCGACCACGTGGCTACGAAGTCCAAGACGGTACATCGTATCCATCACGTTGGGTCCCAAGACGACCACGCGGGAAGGGTTCGATGGGACGGTTACGGATCGACCGAGGTCATCCGTGACGGTGACGCCCGAGGTTGACGGACCCGCCGGACGCAGTTCCAGATAGGCGGCCGTTCCCCCCACAGAGACCCCCGCGACCAGAATGGCGACGACGACCACCAGACCGAGAGGCACGGCACGCCGCGGAGGCGGTGACGGAGCGGGCGCATCATTCAATGACATTAGAATTCAGACAAACCGTGTTTCATATAAGCCTTCTCGGAATAGGAGCGGTACGCTTGTGGACAGGAATCCTCACGACGAGCGCGCGGTCGAATCCTCGACCCTTCCCCAACGGTGCGCCGAGCAGATGCCGATGGAGGAACTCGTTGACGAGCAGCAACCCATCCAACGAGACGATAGGGTCACGATTCGCGACACTGAGCACCTCGTGTACTACCGGTGCTTCCACAACGTGTTCAGCGGGAACTCTCCGCTACGAAGATTCACCGCCGACTCCTCCCGATCCTGTGGGTGCGAACTGTCTGAGACGAGCGCCTTGTGTCGCACCTGCGGTGCGTTTCCCCGTCGATGAGAGGAGTTCGGCTCGACGTCGCAGGAAGGCGGGGAAGTTCTCCATCCGGGAAGGTAAAACCATATGTCCTTAGGCAATTCG
>JBAUTP010000111.1:0-4576 GCA_049582265.1 Thermoplasmata archaeon | reverse complement strand
AAGTCGAACACGTCGACCTCGGCAACGGCCTCGGTGACCTTCCCTGGCAACGGAACGAGTGCCGGGATCTACACCGTGCTGTTCTCGGGGATCAGTGTGAGCTCCGCGGGCAATGCCTACCAGAACTACACCTTCACGGTATTCGTCTCGCCGGCGGGTCTCAACGCCGCGCCTGCGCCGGGAGCCGCCGCCAAGCCGAGCCCCCACCCGGGACATTTCGTCGTGTATTGGGATGCCCCCGGGGGAGGCACGTCGGAAGACCCTGCCATCGACTATGAAAGTGTCGGCTATGAGCCCATCCTCAACGTCTATCAGACGCTGGTCAGCTACAACGGAAGCCTGACCGGACCGACCTACCAAAGCTTTGTTCCCGAGCTGGCGACGTGCGTTCCGGGAAGCCCGGCGTGCTCGGCGCTCTACAGTGGGAACAATCTCATCAACGGCGTCAACTACACGTTCGTGATCAACAGTAAGTCCCAGTTCTACGACCCTGCGACGGGCAACCACTGGGGCGTCTACCCCACCGATGTCGTGTTTAGCATCGCCCGGACCATCGGATTTGCGGACCTGCCTTGCTGGTCGTGCAACAATGGATGGATCCTCTCGCAGGCCGTGGCTCCCGAGGGCAGTTTGAGCTGGGACGCCGGTATCCACTACCCCGGGAACAACACTCCATCCGCTGTCTTCTCGCACGTGCTCGTCAATGATACGGCGGCAGGATGCCCGACATTCGCGCTATCGAACCCAGCCGACAACGGCTGTGTCACGTTTGTAGCGAACGGGACCACCCAGGCGAACTGGCCCTTCTTCCTTGAGCTCCTGGCAGACCCGCTGGGGGCTTCGATCGTTCCCGCGGGATGGTTCAGCGCGGGGGCCCAAGCGGCTGGAATCCCAGGATGGACCTACGGCACCGTCGGCGGCTCCGGCGACGGACCCGTCACGCTCCCTGGAGGATACACCTCCTCGAGCGCCACGTTCCTGGCCTACATCGCGGCCAACATGGCCCCCACTTCCTGGGACACCTGGGAGAAGGCGGGGAGTGCCCCGCCCTATTGGGGGAACGTCCAGTACGAGATGGTGGGAAGCGGACCCTACTACATGGAGCAGTACAGCCCCGGTAACAGTTACTTACTGGCTGCCAACCCGGCCTACGCACAAAACCCGTACTGTACCTGGTCGGAATGCCAGCCTGTCCCCGGTGCCTATGTACCCTCGGTCTCGGTGACGTGGGAGACTTCCCAACTCCCGGGCGAGGAAGCGTATGCCTCGGGGACGGCGGACTTCGCCGGCATTCCGTCGACGGATACCGCGCTGGCGATCCAGCTCGTTCAACAGGGGAAGATCAGCATCACCGCGTTCCCGACCATCAGCATCGATTTCTTCCCCTACAACCTTGCCTTCAACATTCAAGCGGCAAAGTCGTTCGACACCAGCCCGATCACAATCCCGTCGGACTTCTTCAGCTATGATGCTGCGCGGCAGTTCTTCTCGCATGCCTATCCCTATACGACCGTCGAGAACACGATCAACACGGTGGATGGGCTCCAAGATCTCTTCCCGCAGTCGGGTGCCATCCCTCAGTTCATGGCGAACTACTACGCGGCCAATGTGACCTGGCCCACTGGAGATCCCGGAACGAGCCCGACACAAGTGGGGAGTGCCGCCTGGTGGTGGGCGCAAGCGACGACCAACACGTCAAGCCCCTACTACGACCCTGAGATGGCCGCCTGCTCACCGAGCTCGCCCTGCGAGTTCCCGGTGGTCGGACAGCTGGGCTCGCCGCAGGTCGACGAAATCTATGGTGTCTGGGCCTCGGAGGTCAACACACTCACGAAAGGAGCGGTCAAGATGGATGTGGTGGACCTGACCTTTTTGCAGGAGGTCATCTACAGTCTCTTCTCGGGGCCGTACCAGAACCCGATGCCATTCTTCGTCCTGGCCTGGGGACCCGACTACCCTGATCCCACCGACTATGTGGCACCGATGTACAAGGCGGACGGGTCCTATACAGCCAGCGACACGGTTTGGGAGCAGCTGAGCTCGGCGGGACCTGGCAACTCGTCCTTCTGGACCGCCTCGTGCCCAACGGCGGACGTTCCGCCGAACGCTCTCTGGGGTGCCACCCCGAACTCCCTGAACGGCCCGATCTCGAATCTGGTCACGTGGGCCCGACTCGCCGGAACTGGGAAGGGTGCAGGGACCCCCGGCATCCCCACTAGCTGCCAGGGTGGAGCGTATGCCGAGATGAACTGGGCCATGGCGGTGGCGGCCCAACTGGCCGCGGGTCCCGAACGCGTGTTGGTCTACAACCTCGTCTCGCAGATCGCTAGCGCACTCAGCCTTTACACTTGGATAGGACAGGTCAACCAGATCGTCACCTACGCGCCGTGGATCAACCCGGCAACCTTTGACACGAACGTCATCCTACTGGGAGGCAACTTCCCCGATACCCCCTGGTTCGATATCGGAGGCACCGGAGTGCTCTGACCCGGTTCTCCGAAACCGCCGGAACGACCGGGCCCCTCGACACGGGCCCGGTCAACCCATTCGTTCCTTGGACTTCGTCCCGTCCAACCACCAATCCGTGGGGTCGTCGACGCGAAGAATGGTCGTTCCGGGCCCGCGTGGCCCCGACAGATGGGAGCACTCTCTCCCGGGTCACGCCACGTAGACCGAGATCGAGTGCGTCGTCGCGCTGACGTCATTGACCTTGATCTTATGGGACTCGAAGATCCAGACCCCGATCGAGTATTCCTTGGCGATGCCGTGGAAGACGACCACTCCCGAGCACTGATTCACGTAGACACCAATCGAGTGGCTGACCGCGGAGAAGTGGGAAATGCTCACGCTTCGCGATGCGTTCAAGGAAAGCCCGGTCGAAGAGTTGGTCACTGTGATCTGCGTGGCCGTGAACCCGGACGAAGCGTCGAGGTATACCCCCTGGGAGTCGTTCGTCACTGAGACATGGTCAAAGGTGGTGTCCTCGGACAGGCTGATGTTTCCTCCGGCCGCGTAATAGTAGACGGTGAGGCCGTCGACTGCGAGTCCGTGGGTGCCGGGCAGGTAGTAGTAGGGATCGAACTCGGCCTCCGCTCCGTAGTCGGCGCCGGTGGAGAAGCCAAATCCGCCGTCGGCGACGTAGACCGACGAGTACGTGCTGTCGGAGCTGCTGAATGCTTCGACGCCAAGACTCGGACCGGTGACTAAGATGTTCTGGCCCACAGTGTGAGAGGACCCGATATCCGTAATTCCGGTCCCGCGGTCGAGAACGGAGAGATCGACGATCGTCGTGTCGACCGAGTCTCCCACCCAAACGCCGGGCCCCCCGAGCTCGGAGGAGACATGGGATACGAGAACGTTCTGATCCTGCCAGAGCAGGATTTGGAGGCCATACACAAGTCCGGCGAGCGTTTGATTGGTTACGTGGTCACCCACCCCGTCGTAGATATCGATGCCCGACGTGTAGAACAGCAACGACGACGTGTTGCCGGGGCCCGGGACGAGGATGCCCGTGGCCGCTAAAACACCCCCGGGGGCGAAGTTGTTAATGTAGAAGTTACCGGAGGCCGAATCTTGCCCCTGATAGGTGCTGTTGACGTAGATCGCCTTCGTGACCCCCTGCGCGTTGAAGAGAACGAACGACGGGTAGCCGAAGGCATTCAGGTGATTGAACGTGAAATTCATGTTGTCGATCAATCCATTGAAGTCGTAGGGCGGGGATGACGAACCGGTCACGGCGTCCGCCAATCGAGCGGCCTGCACGTTCGAGAACATGTACAACGGCGCATTGAGCAAGCCGGGGGCTGAGATCAGGTGGAGCGCATAACCGCTCGTCGCGGCTGTCACGGGCGTTCCGTTCATTTCGGCGTATCCTGCCGCGAATGCTTGGACGTAGTACTGGGACGTCCACGGCGCGCCAAGTGGAGGGAGCATAGTGGCAAAAGAGCCCGAATTCGTCGTGGGTAGCCAACTCATGTTGTCCCGTTCCCCCGTCCCCCAGGGGTCGAGGACCGGGGCGGTGTTGCTGACGAATACGAATCCGTAGGACGGAGAGATAGAGCCAGCGAGACGGATTCCTCCAGACTGGACGGAGGCCCAGGGAACCGCGTTCCATAGGCCATACAGCAGGGCCGGACCCTGGTTGATGTGGAGCGTGTGGCTCGAGGTCCAGTAATCCGCGATCCCGGTCGAGCTCTCTCCCGTGTCGGTCCCAAAGTTGTACGCGGAGGGAACGCTCGTGTAACTGCCCGAGACCGAATCCCAGAAGTCGAGGTTGACTGTCCCGTGGATGGAACGGAAGACCGAGTTGTCCCCGCCGATATCACCGACGAGGTCGAGCTCCGCATCTCGCAGGAGTCCCTGGGGCGTGGGCGCAAAACCGTCAACAGAGAAGCCCGGCTTGTGGGCCGGAGCGCTATGGGGTGCGGCGGGATTGTTGAACACCACCGTGTCGCTCACGCCGGTGTAGACCTTACCCGTGCCAGCTTCTGTGATGCGGAATCCGTAGGCGACCTGGGTCCGTTTCTGGGCATTGACGGACGCATTGTTGTACAGTTGGATTGTGACCGGGTAGGAC
>JBAUTP010000110.1:0-8113 GCA_049582265.1 Thermoplasmata archaeon | reverse complement strand
GCCGACGACCGAGGTGCGCGCGATTACCTTGAGCCCGGGTACGAGCGAGAGGTTCGCGATCAGTTCCTCCGTTAGACCGTCCGCAAAGTATTCGTCGTTCGGGTCAGGACTGATGTTCGAGAACGGGAGGACGGCGATACGACTGTGGTCGCGCGCGAGCGACTCGTTGTCGGAGGCCGCCAGTCCATTTTCATCCCAGGGAAGCACGATACGGTAGACGTCCAGAGGAGAGCTGACGCCCTTCACCGGTTTCGATGGAAGCTTCTCGAATCTGTCGTGAACCTTCGTACGGACTTGCTCGTACACGGCCCCCGAGACGCAGACACCGCCAGGCCCCGCTAACGGTTCGATCCGCGCGGCGATGTTCACGGCATCCCCAAGGATGTCCGTGCCGCTCTGGACGACATCACCGAGGTGAACACCGATTCGGATTCGAATCGGCGAGTGGGCTCCCTCGGAGTTACGTTCGCTGATCCGTCGCTGGATATTCACGGCACATTGCACCGCTTTCAGGGCGCTGCCGAATTCGACAAGGAAACCGTCACCGGTCGATTTGATTTCTCGACCCTGGTGTAGCGCCACCAACGGCCGGAGGAGCTCAGTTTGTTCTCGGAGGAGTTCGAGGGTACGGCTCTCGTTCGCCTGACTCGATGAGGTGTACCCGACCGTATCCGTGAACATCACGGCGGCTAGTCGACGGCCCGGCTCCACGGTGGCTGGATACGCACGGTCAATTAAGCCTAAGGGCGAATCGACCGTTCTAGGCGTCAGTATCTTCGGTCGTATCCCCCCTCAGCGACCTCCTGGATTCTCTAAAGCTCCTTGACATTCGCCCAAAGGTACCCGGACCTCGAGCGTGGCAAATCGGTGAGCTCCAGCGAGAGTGTCGCCGCGTTTGTCGTCCCCGTCCAATCATCTCCCGCGGGACCGAACCCGTCGACCCCGACGCGGGGCTTCCAGACTTACAGTCGTTGGAGATCCTTCACGCGGGGCTGCTTCTGGGGAGCTTCGCGGTCGCTGAAAGCTGCCCAGTCGAGCAGAGTTCACGATGAGCGCCCGTTCACACGACGATCCGCCCTTCCTCGAGGAGCGGCTTGCCGTCGAGGCTGACGTCGGCCCCCTTGAGGACCATCCATGCTCCGAACGGGGACACGACCTTCCCACCCCGGAAGTTGTTGGCACCGATCGAGAGCAACAGGGCCCCGAGCTCCTGGTCCTCCATCATGGGTAGCTTGGTAATCTCGGGATTCAGTCCCACCGAAATGTAGCCGAGGCGGTCCCTTCCCGCGCGGGGGGCCTTCGCGTAGGCGGCCTCGATGGGCTCCCCTCCAGACTCGTAGGATTGTGCCTTCAGGTGACCGTCAGAAAAGCTCCAACGGGACCCGGTGACCGGTCCACTCTGTGGGTAGGTCGTGTGGTTGCCGATGACCTCCCCATCAACGGATGTGTGGTCGATGCAGACACCGACCACCCCCCCTGGGATGCTCGCCATGTTGTTCCCTGCCCTGAGGTCGGCAGCGTCCACGAGCGCATCGTCGAGCTGGAGCGGAAACCTTCCCAGCCTGAACGTAAGATCGGAGCCGTTCGAGTGGCTCACCTTCACCTCCTTCCCTTTCCGTAGACGTTCGCCGACCCGCGCTCCGAGTCGATGGAGGTCCGCCGGCGGAACGAGACTCGCCCGGAGCAGTTCCTCTCGCCATTCGTCCAGGTCGAGCCCCCACCGGTCGGCGGAGAGCTGGCTGGTCCGCCCGAGGAACATCCGAGCCCCCCGGATCTTGGCCTTGGCCGCACGGCGATACCAGTCCGGATTGTATGCCGCTACCCCTTTCAACTTCCTGGGGGGAAGATCTTCCTCCCGCGGCCACTCCGACGGCCCGTGGAAGAACACGTACGCCGAGCTCTTCTCCATGGCGGCCCACTCGTGGGCGCCGACCCGTCCAGTGTGGTGCCCTTCGCCCGCCTGAAGCGCCTCCCAGAAGGACGCCTCGTCCTCGTAGAGCAGCATTGGGTTGGCTCCCATACGCCGGGCCTCGTTCACGAAGGGCTTAGCCCAAGGGAGGGACTCGGACCAAGTCTCGATGACGACGTTCTCCCCGCGACGGACGCGGAGGGTATTCTCGAGGACGTTGTGAGCGACCTGGCTCGCAAGATCGGCGGTTGATTCGGACATCGGCGGGAAACTGCTGCTCTTCTACATATATTTCTCACCGCCCGGGGATCTCCGTGATAGGTTCGCGGCTGCCTTTTCGCGATGGCGGACTGCCTCGCGTTCCGAGGATGACCACTCATGGGGGGGGATTGACCCTCCGGAGATAGGGCACCAAGTCCGCACCCCGGGCCGGGCCTTTCGACCTACCGTGCGGCGTATGCACCGGATTGTTTCTCATGAGTCACCGTCTCAAAAGTGGGTGGATTGTCCGATTACCGGGGCCGGTCACGGTCAAGGGAATACGAGCGAGCCCTTCCCCGAGTGGGTTGGTAACCGGCCAAGAACCGCCCTCACAGTTGCGAACACACCGAGTAGACCTCCCAGGCCCGCAGTGAAGGCGATCCAAAGGCCAAAGGGAACCAGAAGCGTCGCGACGACCGCGCAGAACGCGGCGAAGCTGAACAGACCATATTGCAGGCCCCTTAGGAACACGAACACCGGCGTCGGCCCCTCTCGAGAGTGAGTAAAGATCACGAGCGTAATCGTGAACACCGGGATGGGGCTCAAGAGACCGCTCAATTGAGACCCCAAATTCTCGGCAGCGGTGGTTATTACGAGGACGATGACCGCCGCGGTCAGCATTCGTAGAGGGATCTCCCACCTGGGAGCGGAGGCCGCTTTCGAGGACTCGACGGACTTCGGAAGGACAAGCAGCGCAATGCAGAGCGCGACAACTGACCCCGTGAGGTCGACGAGGATCAGCTCGGGGGCCCGGCTTAAGATCAGCGTCGAGACGACGAACCCGGCGGTGGCGACCCCGAGGCATATCGGCCAGGAGTGCCGCGGGGCCGAGCGCGCATATCCGATCGTGAATACGCAGATCGAAACGATTCCCAGGAGGGCGCCGAGGGCCGCGGATGACGCGAATGCCGCTCCCTCCGTCAACGTGAGGACGAAAAGGATGGTCCCAGTGGTAATGGGCAGGGCGACGAGCCAACCGGCGGTGCGGTGTCCGTAGCGCAGCGCGATGAGGCTAATCAGACCGACGAACGTCGGAGCAATCGCGACCTTGATGACGAGGAGATCGAAATTAATGGTCACGTTTATTCGGACTCTATCTCGCGCGAAAATCCTGCGAAAAAAGATTCATCCCGCACAGGCAATCGAACGACGCATTCAAAAAGCCTGAGTCAGGCCCGAATGGAGCAGCTCGAACAAGGACCTGGCAGCCGATCCAAACGGCCTGGGTCAAGGCCGCTCGACTCCGGGGGTTTCCTCCCTGCCGAGCTCGCGGAGGTGGCCAGGCGGGTCCGTCCTGCCAGTTGCGTTCGCTTGGGTGCAGCCCGCCTTTCGACAACGGTGGGCCATCGGAAAATCTCCACCCAATTCCGGTCGGGATCTCTAACGCGGGCCATCCAACCTTCGCTTGTCGTCGGCGTAATCGGCGCGGGCCGGGCACCAGCTCGCCGCAAACCGTCGCGGATCTCGACGAGAGTCCTTGAGGAGACGTGCCCGAGCGTGAACCCAATGTGGTCCAGCGCTTCTCCGGCACGGTACCTGGACGCGAACGACAAGCCCGGAGGCTACCGGTTATCACGAGCTTCGCCTTTGAGCGTGGATCTTGTAGTCCGACCCAGATTCCGCGGCCGTACATTCGAAAGTCGCTCGAATGGCCACCTTCAGACCGAGGACCATTGTGTAAAAGCGAAGGTACCGTCGCCGTTGCGAAAGTCGGATTCCCACGTAGTGTTGGCCCACGATGGGGGGTGCTCCGCCGCCGATAGTAGCGGGGCACCTGGAGGACCGATCCGAGTTTCCCACTCCGTGCCATCCGCGCCTGCGGGCGCCGAGCACTTCGGCGCTCTACATCTATAGAACTAGGAGGGTGGGTTTCGGAGGTCGTATTGCTTTCGAAAGAGGTCAACAATACGCGGGTCCTTCCGAGCCCTTTCGTACAGGGGCGAATACATGAGTTCCAGCAGGGGAAGATTGTGCAACTGAAACGATTCTTCCATGCACTTCACGAACGCATCTTCCTCGCCCAGGGCGAAGTGGACGAAGCCCGCGTAGAAGGTCGTCGACTCCCCGGTCTGGCCCTTCTTAGCGAGCCGGTCGATGGACGCTCGGGCGATATCGCGCTGTCCTCGCCGGGCGGCCAGTATGCCGCGGTACGCCTCATTCCATACATTCCCCGGCCGCAGGCGATCCATCTCGCGGAGCGTTTCTTCCGCGTGAGAATAGTCCTGCCGGACCAAGTAGAACTCGGTCAGATGCGAGTTCGTCCGGAACGCGACAAGGGGCTTCGTTCGTTCCCAGTGAGCCAAGGCGTCCGCATCGCGTCCCGCATAGAAGTACGCACGACCGAGGAAGGCGAGGATGTTGATATCGATGGGATTGAGCCGGCGAGCAGCTTCGAGCAGTCGCACTGTTTCATCGATCCTGCCCTCACCCGAAGCAATCTGCGCCAACCATCGATATGGGTCCGAAAGACTGGGATTCAGCTCCATGGCCCGTCGCGCCTCTCGCTGAGCCCTGCGGATGTCATCCTCACCGATGAGGAGACCGGCCAGGACCGAATGGGCTTCTGCGAGCGCGTCGTTCTGGTGCAGCGCCCGACCCAACTCGTCCTTAGCTCGGGCAGCGGATTCTCGGAGTGGAAGGGCGCTCTCGGCGCCTAACCACAACATGCACTCAGCGATACCCACGCGAGCTCTCGCAAATTCCGGGTCCTGGCGGACCGCCGCCTCGAAATATCCAAGCGCTTGACAGATCGTCGTCTCCGACGCCTTCTCGCTGACCAGTTTACGACCGTGAAGAAAGCTCACGTACGCTTCGATGTCTGGTGTGTCCGGCGCTCCGGGCAGGAACGGTCGAGAGGCCCGATCCCGGCTCTGGGAGATATGCTCGGAGATCGATGCCGAAATCTGGCCGGCGATGTCGTCCTGAATGGCGAAGATGTCATCGAGGGGCCGGTCGTACTTGGACGACCAGAGGTGTTCTTCGGACGTCATGTCGACCAATTGCACAGTGATTCGGACCCGGTTTCCCGACTTTCGAACGCTTCCCTCTAAGGCAACTCGAACCCCTAGCTCATGCGCAATGTCACGCAGAGACTTCGAGGAACCTTTGTACTGAAGGACGGAGGTTCTCGCCACGACGCGAAGAGTAGGAATGCGTGAGGTCTGGGTGATGAGCTCGTCCGTGAGACCGTCGGCAAAGTAGTCGTCGCTCGCGTCGGGGCTCATGCTCGCGAAGGGAAGGACCGCGAGCCTCAAGTTGGCGCTCGCCTCGGGTTCTCGGGGGCGGGTCGCGACAGCCACACCGGAAAGGGCGACTCGGTAGATATCGACGGGAAACTCAACATTCTTGAGTTCTCGGGAGCCGACTTTTTCGAGCGGCACATTCACTTTGTTCCGGACCTGCTCGAAGACGCTACCGGATACGCAGATACCTCCGGGCTCAGCTAAGGGCTCGATCCGAGAGGCTACGTTGACCGCGTCCCCGAGAATATCATCGCCCTCCCCAATGACTTCCCCCACGTGGATCCCAACTCGGAGTACGATGTGTTCCTTCGACGACGGCAGGGCGTTTCGGCGCGCTACCGCTTCCTGAATTTCGACCGCACAGCGGACGGACCCTACAGCGCTCGGGAACTCAACTAAGAATCCGTCACCGAGCGTTTTTACTTCCCGACCCCCGTGAGCGGCAAAGAGGGGGCGAACGATCGACTGATGTTCGGCCCGAAGCCGAAGCGCTTCGTCCTCGTTCCGTTGGGCAAGCTTGGTGAATCCCACCAGATCGGTGAACATGATCGCGGCCAGTCGCCGCGTGTCACTCCTCACGACTCGCCAATCTACTTTCGTCAGTTAAGGGCTCCGAGCCCTTCGTCCGCGTGCGCGCGGCGGAGACCCCGTTGTCACTCCCTGGATCACCTCGTCGAGGAGGTCCGGACCCCCGCGGCGGAGACGGGGGCGCGGGCCTCGCTCGGAGGCTCGACCATCCGAAAGCACTATTCTGTCGGAGAGCTGGGGAGCCATGACGGCACGCCGCGACCGAGGACTTCACATATGCCACGAGGGCGAGGACGGGTCACTCGATTTGTCGTCATGGCCATCCTCCAGGCCGCGAGGGCAGAGTCGCTCGGTCTTCCGCTCGAATCCGCCCACTCCTGGGGATTGAATCGTGCGATCTTCTACGCAGCTGCCAAGCGAGGGTTTCGCGGGGCTGCGGGATCCTCGGGCACATCCTCGAGCCCGTCGACCGAGAAGGCCCCTTCGCGAAAGACCTACCAGCTCGGCGATGACGAGGCGTACCAGGACACAGATTCGGGGAAACTACTCTTCATCATTGGGGACCATCCCCAGACAGAGGCGGATTTCGACCATCAGATCGCGGAACGGTTCGGGTCGAAAGAGAATTTCCGAAAGGCATGGAAGGAGGCGTCGAAGATCATCGCGGAGTATGATGCGACGACGCTAGCCTCTCGGCGGCAGTTCTACGAAGACGTATACAAGCCCCGACGCGACGAGCTCTCGGAGAGATGGAGCCGGGAGTTCGGACCTCCCCCAGACAAATCCTAGCCTCATCCTTCGCCGGGGGAACGGGGTCGCAGAAGCACGCACTTCGAGTCTGTTGACTGCGGGAGTGATTCCCGCATAGTGCGATCAGGTTTGTCGGTGCCCGAATTTCGAGCAGGTTACGTCGTGCCCATCCGTATGCCGGGCCCTTAAAACGAGAAGAAAGGTTCAAGGTTCAAACAGACGTTCGCGAACCATGGCACCCTCCAAAGAAACGAGCGAGAAAGGAGCAGGTCCTTTCCTAACCGATATCAAAGAGATCCGGCGGCGTGCTCGCGATCACATGATGGAGGGCGCCGTTACGCAAGGCTACAAGTCCGATCGCACCGCCGTCCTCAAAGTCCTCAATGACGTGCTCGCCACGGAGATCGTCTGCGTTCTTCGATACAAACGCCATCAATTCATGGCAAAAGGGATTCACGCCGAATCCGTCGCGAACGAGTTCCGCCAACATGCCGAAGAAGAGCAAGGTCACGCGGACATGGTGGCCAAGCGGATCGTCCAGCTCGACGGCGAACCCAACTTCAACCCCGAGGGACTCGCGACGCGTGCCCATGCTCAGTACGTCGAGGGAAAATCACTTTCGGATATGATCAAGGAAGATCTTATCGCGGAGCGTATCGCGATCGAATCGTACAGTGAGATCATCCGTTATTTGGCGAACGACGACGCCACGACCCGGGCCATGATGGAAAAGATCACGGCCATGGAAGAGGAACACGCCGAAGACATGAAGACCCTTCTCGAGAAGGTCTCGCACGACGAGCGGTTCTGAGTCACGTACCTTCTTCGGGGGGCCAGCCGTACCCGAGATAGGCGAGATCAAGGTGGCGTTCCGAAGCCTCCGTGCTTGGAGAGAAGCCCCCGAGGTATAGATCGGGTACCGCGCCCCTGCTTCAGCTCCAGCTAGATGAGGGTCTTACGCAGCGCGTCCGCGGCAGCCTCTGGGGACACCGGATTGACACTGATGCCAGATCCCAGGTCGAAGCCGTCGGGATGAATCAAACGGGGGGTGATCTCGATGTGCCAGTGGAAGTCGGGATGGTCCTTCTGCGGCAGGGGGGACACGTGGACAACGAAGTTGTAGGAGATCGGCCCGAGCGCTCTAAACTGAGCCCGCAAAAGTCCGGGTAGAATCTCGGCAAGCGAATCGAGCTCTTTGTCCGTGGCTTGGGCGAGCGAGCCCGCATGCCGTTGAGGTACGACCATGATCTCGTAGGGATGACGGGACGCGAACGGAGCGACGGCGAGGAAACTCGCGTTATCCTGGACCACACGCACACCGGAATCTCGCTCCCTCGTTCCGATAGCCTCCACGAGGCACTCGCCCGGGTGCTCGGTCGAGAATCGCTGCATCGTGGCGACTTCCTCAGCTAACGACGGGAAG
>JBAUTP010000109.1:0-2785 GCA_049582265.1 Thermoplasmata archaeon | reverse complement strand
GAACCCTTCCTTGAAATGGACCCGGTTCGGCTGGGGAGAGTTCCGCACTTCGACACGCTCGACGCGAGCCAGCTCGCCGACATGCGTCCCGCCCCCGATGAACGCAAGCTGACCGCTCGCGAGCGGGAGATGGCCCACCACCTTTTGGGCCGGCACTTCGATCTTCAGCGAGTCGCCCACGTGCCAGCCGTCGGTGCGAGCGGCGGAGAGGTTCCTCCCATCGTGGAGCGTAACCTGGAGCCGGCCTCCCGTCACGGTGTGCTTGAACCGCACTCGCCCAATCTTGACATTGGCCTCCCCTTTCTCGATCGGCACGAGCACGAGCTTCCCTCGGCGGTTCTTGAGCACCCGGAAGTGCTCGTTCACGGGAGCATCCAGGGAGATCGTATCCATGAGCCCGACACCGCGTGCCAGGTCGTGGACGACCGCTCCGTCCACGCGGACTTTGTTCGTTCGAAGGAGCGTGCGGGCCTCCCGAGCCGTCTTGGCGACGTGGCGGAGGTCCCTCAGCACGAAGAGAAGAGGCATCGCCTGGTCCTGCGGATGAGGTCCCGGCGCCGGCCGTAGTACCCACTTCGTCCCCTTCCTCGGGATCGTCCAGCTCCGAGGAGCGGCCCGGCGCTTGAGACGGAATGGCATCCTAGGACTCCTCCTCCGCCTTTGGCGCCGCACGGCGGCGACGCTTGGGGGCGGGCGTTCCGGGCTCGGCTGCTTCCGGCTCCGTCGGGGACGTCGCGGGAGGGAGCGCGTCGATGGTCGGTTCTTCCACCGGACCCGGGGTCCCTTCATCCGCCGTGTCGGGTTCGGGTTCCGTCTCCTTCAGAATCCGTCGGCGCCACGGGTCCGCCAGGTTGAGCTTGGTGAGAACGAGCTGGCTCGGACGCACCGCGAGCGGCTTCAACTTCGCGTCCGCGGTCTTCCCGGTGACGTTATCGAGCGTGACCGCGTAGTTACGGGTCGTCACCTTCGCCACGCGCTCCTCGCGCCCGACGTAACTGCCCCCGATGATGCGGACGGTGTCGCCCTTCCGAAGCGGGAGGCTACGGCGATGGTAACGCGCTCGAAGCTCGCGGGAGAGAGGGACCGTCATACGACGGCGGCGAACGAACGAATGGGCCGAGAACACCGCCCGACGTTGACGGCGGGCTTGGGTGGAACGGATCGACATCGGAACCTACCTCACAGAATGATCGAAGACGCGGCCGCGATCCGCGGCCAGCGTTCCGCGGCTTCCTTGGCGACGGGACCTTTGATCTGCGAACCCTTGATCTCCCCGGTCTCCGTCGTGATCACTGCCGCGTTGTCCTCGAACTGAAGGCGTGTGCCGTCGGCCCGCCGCATCGGCGAGCGCGCACGGACGATGACCGCGTGAAGCACCTGGCGCCGCATCTCCGGGGTGCCCTTCTTCACCGACACGATCACGAGATCCGCGATGCCCGCGCGGGGGTAGCGACGATGGGTGCCATGCCAATTGCGAACGGCGATGATCTCGACGACCTTGGCGCCGGTGTTGTCGACGCAGTCCAGCCGAGCTCCCTTCGGAAGCCCGCGACCGCGGCGACCGGGGAGCCCCTTCATGAGGACTCCGGGGTCGATGGTTCGGCCTCGTGAGGGGCGGTCACGTCGTCCCCCGGGACCGGTAATGCGACCTCGCCCAGGTCCTCTACGATGCAGAACGAAACGTTCTTCGCGAGCGGTCGGGTCTCCGCGATGCGGACCCGTCGACCCGTACGAATATTGAGGCACGGAGGGTTATGCGCAAGGTAGCGGCGTCGCCGCTTCTCGAAACGCTCGTACTTCGGTATGAAATGAAGTAGCGTCCGCTCCACCACGGCGGTCCGTTGCATGGCGGTAGAGACGACGGTCGCCTCGATCACTTGACCGCGCACCGAGAGGTGACCGTGGAACGGACAATGCTGGTCGTCACAGGCCGTGCGTGGCGTACGCACATCGAGGCCAATGTCTCGGCCCCGGCGAGGCGCCGCCCGTGAAGATGGAGTCATCCGAACCTCCGACGACCGGCACTGAGCAGACGCTTCGTGCGGTCTTCCGGGCGTTGTCGAAGGAGCTCGCCTCTTAACGGTATCTCGCGTTCGCCGAGGAGGATCGTGCCCTCGAGGCCCCGCTTCGCCACCCGGCGAAGACGACCTCGGCCGGGGAGACGAAGAAGGAGCGTGTGAAGCGTCTCGTCGGCGATGACGCCGTCGAGCGGAAGTCCGGCGATGCCCGGGGCGCGGTCCACGACGACGGCCGCGCCGATGAGCTCCCCGGCCAGGGCTTCGCGCAACGCGCGGGGCCACGATGCGACGTTCTCGGGTTGGGACATGCCTGTGGGGGACCTCCTACGTTAGGCCGAGCGGGCACGTCCTTGGAGCGGCGGCGCACGCTGCGCGTTCTCTCGCTCCGTCAACACCGTGAGCGCTCGGGCGACATTGGTGCGAAGGGCACGCATGCGACCGGGACTTGGCGGTGCACCGCCCATCGCCGCAATGCCGCGCTCGCGAAGGAGGTCGTTCTCGATCTCGGCGATCTTCGTTCGTAGGTCCTCGTCGGTGAGCTCCCTGAGCTCGCGCATCCGAAGGAGCGTCACGGGATCACTCCGGGCTCGGCCGCTCCGGCGATGGGTGCGGCGGGGTCGACGGGCGGGAGCTCGACTACGACTGGGACCGGATGGGCCTCGACGCCCTTGACATGGATCTCGTCCGGTAGCTTTGCCGTCGGCTTCATGATCCATACGTTGACGCCAATGACGCCGGGCTTGAGTCGCGCTTGGTAAAACCCCTTC
>JBAUTP010000108.1:0-3133 GCA_049582265.1 Thermoplasmata archaeon | reverse complement strand
CACGAAGAGTGATCCCGCTTGGGCAACGTTAACCCCGGCGGAAGAAGCTATCATCGTGCGTCGGGGGACCGAACGACCTTTTTCAGGTACGTACGACCATCACTTCGAGCGCGGTACCTACGTGTGCAAACGCTGCGGGTCCTCGCTTTACACATCGGATGCGAAGTTCGATTCCGGGTGCGGATGGCCCAGTTTCGACGCCGAGGTCACCGGAGCGGTGGAGCGAATTCCTGATCCGGATGGGATGCGCACCGAGATCCGTTGCGCCCGATGCGGGGCCCACCTGGGTCATGTATTCGAGGGAGAGGGCTTCACCTCCAAGAACACTCGACACTGCGTGAACTCCATCTCCATGACGTTCGTTCCCGCCGGCCCACCTACTCCGATGAAGTAGGTCACCGCGGGGCGTCGACCATCGAGGGGTCAAGCTGCGAAAGATCTCCACAGCCGGTAAGGAGCATCGCGGTCGCGAGGTCCGAGGCCAATAAGGAGAGCCAACGTTCCACCCCCGCTTGACCGCCGGCGGCAAGCGCCCAGAGCACAGGACGGCCGATGCCCACGGCTCGGGCTCCCAACGCGAGTGCGATGACGACGTCGGATCCTCGTCGAACACCGCCGTCGAGGTACACTTCGGCCCGCCCCTCCACCGCGCGTAGGATCTCGGGGAGCACGCTCAAGGTCGCCGGCACTCCGTCCAACTGTCGTCCTCCGTGATTGGAGACGACGATCGCAACCGCTCCCGCCTCCACGGCCCGTCGGGCGTCCCCGGCCGTGAGCACGCCCTTGATGACGATGGGAAGCGGAGTGATTCGCCGGAGTTCGGCTACGATCGACCAGTCGGCCTGGCTGTCGGATCGTAACTGCCAGATATCCCCGGCAGGGGTGGGACCGCGAGATGGCGGGATCAGTCCAGGCCCATTCCCAACGGGTGTCAACGCGTCCATCGCAAACCCACTGCGGAGCTGACCATCTCGAATGCCCAGCACGGGGGCGTCGACCGTCAGGACGATCGCGGTGTAGCCGGCGCGTTCCGCTCGCTCCACCAGAAGGCGGGTGCGAGCGAATTCCGGTTGGAGATACAGTTGGAACCATCGACGACCGTCGGCGCTGGCGCGGGCGATATCCTCGAGCGAAAAGGAACTGAGCGTGCTGAACACGGCGAGGATGCCAGCCCTCTGGGCCGCCCTAGCGGTCGCCGGCTCACCTTCGGGATGGATGAGCCCCTGGTAGGCTGTGGGGGCGAGGAAAATGGGAAGTCGGACGGGAGCCCCAAGGAGCTTTGTCGTGAGGTCGATCTGCCGAAGCCCGGCAAGCGCGGTGGGTCGAAGGGTGGCACGCTGAAACATCTCGCGATTCGCACGTAGGGTTCGACCTTCCCCTGAGCCACCCTGCACGTAATCCCAGAGGCTCGGAGGCAGCCGCTTTGCCGCGCAGGGTTCAAGGTCAGAAAGACACGAGAACTCGCCCGGTACGTCTGGCGTCGAACCCGGAGGATCCGGCACGAGTGCACGCCACCTCTCGGTTGATTTGAGCACGTCGAGCTTCTTTAGGACTGCCGGGAGGTCGATCGAACACGGACCCGGGTCATCTCTTCCCGCCGTTCTGAGGCTGGCCCACCGATTCCGTGAGCACTTCCGCCCCTTTCGGTTACTCGCGCCGAATGCAGGGGGGGGAACCTTCGGGGCGTCGGGGGCTCGGCGATTCGAGAGCTCAGGTCGATTCGTTCAACGCGTTTTGCCGGATCTCGCCCGGTAGCGGAGAAGAAGTGGGCGTGGGCTTCGAGGGGCCCGCAGAAAAGTCGAGCGCGGGAGCGGCGTTCGGCTCGCGGCGTGGGAAGTGGGTTACGTGGACGCCATAGTAGGGGACGCGCTGGGCCACCACCTGTCGGAACGCCGCTCGAACGCCGTCGTCGTCCAGACCCCGTGTCGGAATCAGGTCGTCATTCCGGTTCAAACAACCCTTGAGCTCCCCCTTGTGCGTGACGCGGATCCGGTGGCAGTGGTAGCAGAACTCGGGATTGTTGACCGGGTCGACCACTTCCACTTCGGCTCCGTTGAACATGTAGACACGTCGATGATGCATTTCGCGGACGAGGACACCGCTTGCGTGGGTCTCGAGCCAGTTCTTCACGGAATCGATGTTCACCATCCAATCTCGGTGGGCAACGAGCTCGGGCATGAACTGGATGAGCTGCAGTTTGAGCCCTTCCCCCGACCCTACGAAATCGATCAGGGCGGGGATGTTGTGGAGGGTCTGGCGAAAAACGACCATGTTGAGCTTGACCGGCTTGAGGCCGACGCGCAACGCTTCCCGGATCCCCTTCAGCACCGGAGCCAGCGCCCCACGCCGGATCTCTGCGAACTCGGTAGGGGAAAGGGAATCGATCGAAACATTGACTCGCTTCAGGCCCGCCGTTCGCAGACCCTCGGCGCGCGAGGCGAGCATCGACCCGTTCGTGGTCAGGGAAACATCGGGGATGTGCCTAACCGTGCGACCGATGATCTCCTCGAGATCCGTTCGGACGAGGGGTTCGCCACCGGTAAACTTGACGGATCGAATCTCCATCTCGCGGGCGACTCGGACGATTCGCTCGACCTCCTCCGAGGTCATCTCACCGGGATGTGTCGTTCGGGGAAGTGCGACGGGTCCGAGGCCCTCATCGTGACAATAGATGCAGCCGAAATTGCATCGATTGGTGAGGCTGATACGGATATCCGTGACCGATCGGCCGAAGGTGTCCGTCAACATCGATAGCAGTAGGGGTACCCCCGAGGGGGCTCTTTAGCCCGGCGGGGGCTCTCCCTCCTCTCCCACCGAAGAGACGGTTGCGACCGGTCGTCCTCCACCCGATATGCCGTAGCGGTCGGGCGTTCCGGTTCACCACCCGACGGGTGCATCGGCCACCTGTTCACGGATCCAGGCTTCCAGAGGTTGGAAGTAGTCGAGCATCGCGGTTGGATCGATCGTGCGTTCACCGCATAGGGTGGCCAGGGCCTCGGGCCAGGGTCGACTCCCGCCGAGGGCCATCATGCCCGCGAGCCGGGTTCCTGCGGCCCGATGCCCGTAGGCGGAGAATTCATGCAGAGGCCCTTCATGGCCGGCGATTTCGGCAAGCCCTCGGTGGAATTGGAAC
>JBAUTP010000107.1:0-1556 GCA_049582265.1 Thermoplasmata archaeon | reverse complement strand
GTCCTATACAGCGACGATCGCGAGGTTTCTCGCGTCTACCGGATGACGCTGGCTCGTGGGGTATGGAGGATCTGGCGAGTCGCTCCGGGCTTCTCGCAACGCTTCGAGGCCAGGTTCACGAACAAAGGCCGGACCATCCGAGCCCGGTGGAAGAGGTCAACCGATGGAAAGGCGTGGGTCCACGACTTCGACCTTACTTTTACGAAGGCGTGATTCCGAAGCGGAAAAGCGTGGGCCCCCGCCGGCATTTCCAAAGACCGGTCTCTTCAACCGATTTTGATGGACATTCGTCCGGACGAAGCTGTGAATCGTCCGTCATCCCCTTGAACCCCCCTCCCTTTCGGAATGTATCGAAGGCGTCGGGACGTTCGGAGCTGCGCAGCGCCGGCATCTGCGCAACGTTGAGGGCCCTCGATGGCTGGCTCACAGGGCACGCCCCAACATTCGACACACAGCCGCGGAAACAAGCGCGCATGCCGTCCAGTCAAGTGGCGCGTGCTGCCATTTATTCGATTCGAGAGAGAACCGTACGCGCGCGAAGGGTGATCATCTTGCTGGGTCCGCCGGCCCGCTCGAAGGATAGTGGGGTGGGGCGTCGTTTCGGGTTCTTCGCAAAGAAGGCGGCGGTCTCAGGGTCTGGGTCGGTCTGGTCGGCGTCCACGTTCCACCGCCCGTCGGGCCGCCTCTTCGCGCGCAGAAGCTCGAGGGCGAATCCGAGGCGAGGGTCCTTCCCATAACCGAGCGAGGTCAGGGTGTCCAGCCCGACCAAGAGGTCGTAGTAGTAGTGGACGGGCCAATGAAAGCGGTACCATGGCTCGTAGCGGTCTCCCTGCAGGTGCAGCTCGCGCTCAAGGTAGTACTCGGCCGTCCGCTCCACGCAGTCCGTCATGGCCGGGGTCCACTTCGAGCGAGGGTAGGCGGCGAAGGCAGCGAGTCCCTCCCACGCATCGAGGGATCGGCTCGTGGCGGGTCCGTCCTTCACGAATCGGCATGACCAGCCTCCCTTCGGGTGGGCGGTCTTGACCAACCAATCGAGCGTTTTCCGGACCCGGGGGTCGTCAGCGTAGCCGAGGCAGATGAGTCCTCGCGCCATGTTGGCGGTGTAGCAGTGATGCCCCTTCCCTTTCCCGAATCCTCCAACGCCGCCTCCTTGGAGCGGGGACTTGGCCATCCAGTATTCGGCGGAGGCGGCGACCTCGGGGACAGAGCGTGTGACCCCGAGGTCAGCCAGCGCGAGCATGTTCCAGTGGGTCCCCGTGAAACGGGGCTCGAGCCACCCCCGATCGCGGACCCACCAGCCGGCAGGGTCGCGGCGGCTCAGAATGTCCGCCGCCCAACCGGTGGAGGGGATGAGGGCCTTGGCCTCCCGAACGTCGGGGTCGGTTTCCTTCCGACCCACAACGCGGGCCAAGGCCAGATATCGTACCGATGGCTGGTCGCGTTCCAGAAGCCAGTCGAGGACCTTGTCCTGGGCCACCGACGCACTGAGATGCCCCTACGTATTTATCGCAGTGGAAAGGAACTGGAGATGTAGACGAGTCCGGTCGAGGACCAAT
>JBAUTP010000106.1:0-2337 GCA_049582265.1 Thermoplasmata archaeon | reverse complement strand
CCTCCTACCTCATTGCCCTCGCTGACCGGAAGGATCGATGGCATCGCCAAGCCCTTAGGCTGAGCAACGGATCCGGAAAGGGGCTCCTCGTTAGCGATTTTGTCATCGCGGAGGCTGTGACCACCGTGGGCGCCCGTGGTGGCGGCCGGGCGGCTCGAAGTCTCTTCGAGTTCCTCAAGGAATCGTGCGAGGTCGAGTACGTGAATCCGGTGATTCTCGACGAAACCGAGAACCTTTTCCAACAAACCGATGCCAGACTGTCGATGGCCGAGTGTGCGACCCTCGCGGTCATGGCACGACGCGGTGTATTCAAGATTCTCTCGTTCAACGAGAAGTTCGACCAGGTCAAGGGAATCGAGCGGGTCAAGTGACCCTGCTCCTAGCCGACCTACCGTGGAGCTCGATTGGGTTAGGAGCAGACCGCTCCCAGCGAGGCTGACCCTACCAGTCGCTCATACTTGCTGAACGCTCCAGGGAACGCGTGGGATTGAGGCGGCTCCCAGTAGGTACGACGTTGGACCAGTTCGGTGGGCGGGCACTCTAGGTCCACGACTCGCTCGGGTATGCTGATGCGAATCGGCTCGCCATTCCGGACGAGCGCCAGGGGTCCCCCCACGGCCGCTTCGGGCGAGATATGACCGAGCATCAAGCCCCGCGTGGCCCCTGAGAATCGACCATCAGTTAGGAGTGGCACCGACTCTCCCAAACCCTGTCCAACGATCGCAGAGGTCACGGCCAGCAGTTCGGGCATCCCCGGCGCTCCCTTGGGCCCTTGGTAGCGAAGCACAACGACTTGGCCTGAGACGATCTCCCGAGCTCGGAGGGCATCAAGCGCTGAGGACTCCGTATCAAACACGCGAGCCGGCCCCCTGTGCTCTAGCTGGGTCGAGTGTGCCGTCTTGACCACGGCCCCTTCCGGTGCCAGATTTCCCCGAAGGATTCGAATCGAGCCCGTACGGTGAAAAGGATTCGCCGGAGGCCGAACGAGCTCCTCGGTCGGGGGAGCCCGAACTTCTCGAAGGGACTGCCTCAGACTTTGACCTGAAATTGTGAGGCAGTCTCCGTGCAACAGACCGGCGTCAAGCAGTTTTCGCAAGATGACCGGCACTCCCCCCACGCGGTGAAGGTCGGCCATCAGGTATTGTCCCGCGGGTCGCATGTTGACGATTTCGGGGGTGCGTCGTGAGATTCTGTCGAAGTCCTCGAGCTCTAACCCGACCCCTGCTTCGTGAGCGATTGCTAGGAGGTGCAGGACGGAGTTGGTCGACCCTCCCATCGCGGTGTCCAGCGTTATCGCGTTCTCGAACGCCTCTGCCGTCAAGATCTCCTTGGGATGGAGGCCCAGATCAAGCGCATTCATCACAGCACTGCCAGCTCGCCGACCGGCCTCGACCCGCGCTGGCTCCTCTGCTGGGACTGTTGCGTCGCCGGGGAGTGCCACGCCTAGCGCCTCCGCACAGGCAGCCATGGTGTTGGCCGTGAACAACCCGGCACAAGTGCCCGCGCCTGGGCAGGCAGATCGCTCCAATTTCGCGAGTGTAGTCTCGTCCATCAATCCGGCCTCCCAGGCCCCAATCCCTTCGAACACGTCCTGAAAACTAACTGCCCGTCCGCGGAAACTGCCGGGCATCATGGTTCCGCCATACGTGAACACAGACGGAACGTTGAGACGGGCAATCGCCATCAGCGCTCCCGGAATGCTCTTGTCGCATGCGCCGCCGACCAGCAGAGCATCGTAGCCGTGAGCGCACATCATCAGTTCGATTGAATCAGCGATCAACTCTCGGCTGATGAGCGACGCACGCATCCCGGGCAGCCCCATGGAGATCCCGTCCGAGACCGTGATTGTTCCGAACTCCCGAGGCATGCCGCCGCGGTCTCGAATCGAGTCCTTCGCCGCATTGCACACATCCTTAAGCGCCATCTGACAGGGCGTCGCCTCGTTCCACGTGTTCGCGACCGCTACCTGCGGCTTCGAAAAATCGGCGTCCAAGAAACCCATCGCGCGGAACAGTGCCCGAGCGGGTGAGCGAGAAATTCCTTCCGTTACGGGTTGACTTCTCGGCCTCCGAATATCAGTCCCACCCGTCATCGAGTCCTAGCTCCTCCACGCCGGCCATTTGTCATCCGGAACAGACGTTCCGACGGCGGATCCTCGGCCGCTCCCAGCCTCCGTAGTGAGGATACCGGGTCTTGGGGTCGCTCGCTGCAGTAAGAGGGTCAGTGAGGCGATACCCCCGGCCTGCCGAGCTCCCGAACTCTTGGTCCGCAGGCCGGTTATCCCCATAGAAGTCAAAAGGTGTCGAGATGCAGCCGGTCCGTCATCGAGTCTAGGAT
>JBAUTP010000105.1:0-4420 GCA_049582265.1 Thermoplasmata archaeon | reverse complement strand
CCCTCTGCCGACGAAATACAATCAGTTCGTTGAGATGAAAATGCATTTCCGCTACGGGAGCGCGAACGGGGGCCCCGCCGCGTCCCGGCCCATGGTGCTCCATACCATCGATGAAGCGGGTGGGATCATCTCGGACTACTTCACCTACGACCGGCTCTGGGTTGAATCCGGGGACGAGGTCGTCGATGAGCGGCGTTGCCGGGTCATCCCGCACTTCCAGACATGGCGCGCTGATCGGCGCGACCTCTGGCGCCGTGGACTTACCTTGCTAGGGCGCTTCGTCCACGAGGCGGAGGCCGTCATTCTCCTCCTTTCCCCAGCGCTTCCGTCGCTTCGGGACCAGGCCCAGCAGATCAACCTCGCCCGGGGCGTACTCCGGTACGTGAACGAACGGCAGATCCCGCTCATCGTGGCGATCTCGAAGGCCGACCGACTCCGCGATTTCTACACCGAGATCGAACATGTCGTCCAGGACCGAGCCTATCATAGTACATTTGATACGGCGGACTTCCTCATGCGTCGCGATGGTTCGGGAATGGGTACGGTTCTCGTCGCGAACGATGGGAGGGGACTGTCGACCCGGGAGGATGTGTTCCTCGTGGCGTCGGCGGTATCGACCGGCGAGGGACACCCGATGCTCATGAACGATGGCGCCATCGACGCCAACGGCGGGAACACCTCGGGAATCCCAGTCATGGTGAATATCACGCTGCCCTTGGCACGGGCCTGCGAACGGGTACTCGGCCGGCGGGCGACCGGAGGAGCATAGATGGCCAATTCGGCACGAGCCGTCCTCGATGAGTCGCCTCGGCCCTCTTCCGGAGGGAGCGCTCAAGTCTCTCCGATCGCGGTCGTCTGGTGCCGTCAAGTCGACAACGAAGCCGAGTCGCCGGGCTACACGACGATCCCCGAAGAGTTCCCGGGCCATGCGGAGACCTTGGATGCTATCCGAATCGTCGGCAATCTAACGGTCAACGTGGCCGACACCCAGGACTACTGGGACCCCGACCCAAGCCAGCCCCTTTCGTACTATCCCAACCTGTTCCTCTACCCTGCCTTCGGAGGAAAGTACACCTGCATCGGCCGAATGTTCCTCTCGACCGAAGATCGCCCACGCCTCGGCATGAAAACGCTCGTCCTCGACACACAGCAGCTCATCGCCTCGGGCGAATATGGTCCGACCATCCTCAAATGGCACGCTTCCATGGGCGGCGCCCGACCCGCCGGCAGTCGCCCACCCCCGGTCCCGGACCCTCGATTGTTCGGAGTTCTGGGAGAGGGATTCCTCTTCCATCGAGGGTCGACCGACCCCGTCCTCGTGATCGCGAGCGACGAGTGGGATGCGGCCATGGAGGTCATTCTCGAGATGGTCCGCGTGCTTCCCGCCTCGCTGGTCGCGCTCGGGGCCATACTCGCGTTCCCTTACTTCCTTCCCCAACCGAAGACGAACCTTCACGAACTCACCGAGCAGCTTCCGTTGGCCCTCGCTCTCATGCGCGTCCCCCGACGGGAGGCCGTGGGTGAACGCCACGCCCAACGCATTTCGGCGTGGGAACACACCTCCCTCACCTTACGCGACCTGACGCAGGATGGCTGGGGAGGAGTTCGCCCCAAGGACCCCGTGCCGCTCGTCCTTCAGTACGTACGGGACCAGACGGCGGTCAAGCTCGTTCCCATCACCCAGCGCGTCGACCTCGTGGAAGGCGGACGACGCCAGGAGCAGCTCTTCGACGGGGACCGACAAGGAGGGAAGGACCGCCGCAAGGAGATGTGGAGGGTCGGCACGGCCATGGAGAGCGCGGCGCTCCTCCTCTCACGCTCGCGAGGCCGTCATGTTCCTGTCAACGCGGAGACCGCTCGCCGGGCCCAAGAATACCTGCACGCACGTCTACCCAGCGGCGAGGAAGCGGTACCGGAACCTGAGGACACCGAGAACGCGGACGTCATGACCGACGAATCACCGGAAACGGCCCACGTCCCTCCGTGGCTCCAGCGGACCGAAACGACGCAAGTCGTGCGAACGGATCGTGTCGAGGTCGTGCCGGTCTCGCGGACCGAAGACCCGTCCTTGCTGCCGGCGGCTGCTCGCCCACCGCCCCCACCTCCCGCTCCTGTCAACTCGAACCTTCCGGTGCCGCCCCCTCCTCCGCCCCCGATGGCGTCCGCGGCGCCTATCGATGTCGCCGCCCTGCGTGCCGACATCGAGCGCGACCTTCTTCGCTACATTGACCAACGCTGGAGTCAATCGGGAGCACCCGCAGCGACCCCCACCCTGACGGACCAGAAGCTTCTCGAGTTCGAACGACGGATGAACGAGCGCCTCGCGGGAGCGATGGACCAAGCCGTCCTTCGTGCCACGGCGGACCGAGGTCGCGAGGACGCCGCGCAGGCGGGTCTCGAGGCCCTCAAGACCTCCCTCGAGGCCAAGCTGGCCGAGATCGCGAACATTCAGAATCACACGGTGGCGGCCCTCGGCGACCAGATGGCGCAGCGCGTCGACGACGCAAGCAACCGGGCGCGCCTGACCACCATCCAGGACATCGCCGCCGCAGAGACGCGATTGCGGGACGCATTCAATCAAGAGGTCTCGGCCGAAGTCGAGCGCCGGCTGACGACGATGGTCGACGCCCGGCTCGGCGACATGCATCGTCGGCTACAGGACGCGTTGCGGCCGCTGGCGGAGGACCTGGACCCCAAGGTCCAGGCCGCCGTCGACCGCAGGGTGGCAGACCTCTCGCATCACTTCGACGCGAAAGAAGAGGAGCTCGGGCAGCGGCTCTCCGCTCAGCTCGACCTCCACTTGCGAGAGGCTTCCGAACGCGAAACCAGCCTCAAGGAGGGCATCGCGGCGAGCCTTACGCCGATATTGGACGCCCGCGTGCTGGACCAGGATCTCAAGCTGCGCACCTCGCTCCGGGAAGCCGACCAGCGGCTCAATCAATCGTTGGAGAACCGGGTTCGTGAGACGCAGGCACGTCTCGCGCAAAGCGTGAAGGAGCTTGGGGAGCATATGGGTAGCCTGGTCGATGCCAAGCTTGCGTCCCAAGAGACCAAGACCGTCGGCATGATCGATGCTCGGGGGGAGGAGATCTCCGAGACCAACCGAACCGCGCTCGCCGACCTCCAGGTGAGGGTCGAGTCTCACATTGCCCAAAAGCTGCAGGAGAACTTCGAGCTCGAACGCACCAAGTACGTCGAGCTCATGGCTCGGCTCAAGTCCGAGGTCGATGGCTCGGCGAACCGGGTCTTCGATTCCCCCAAATTCGACAGCGCACTGCGCGAACGGCTGATGCCCGCGTTCGACGGCATGCGCTCCGAGGCCCAGAAGCAGCTCGAGGGACGGGTGGCCGCTGCGGAAGGTCGCCTGCGCGCGGACCAATCCGAAGGAGTCCGTCGATTGACGGAGGTCGAGAAGGAGCTCGAGACGCGGGGGAAAGAACTCTTCCGGGCCGAGGCCGGGATCCGAGCGGACCTCGACGAGATGGACCGTCGGATTCAGACCCTCACCGACCGTTTGGTCCCCATCGTACAGAAGACGTGGCTCAGGATCGGAGAGATCGAGAAGACGCGCTTTCCCAACGAGAACGCGACCGCGAAGATCGATACGCTGCGCCGCGAGTTGGCACGAGAGCTCCGCCGTATGCAACAGGATATGGTCGAACGCACCACGGATGTACGAGATCGCATGGAGGCGACGATCGCGAACCAGGGGAAGGTATGGCTCGCGGTCGTCCGGCAAATGTCCCACCATGCGACGGAGCGGACGCCCGGCCAGCCGCACAGCCCGTCCGTGCGGGGTCGCGCGTCGGACGATCAGTTCGCCTTCGACGCGGTCCCCCCCGATGAGGCCACCTTCGACAATCTGGGAGAGTTCCTGGATCCCGTCGGAGGTGAAGGGGACCGACGCTCAACGGACGCGCGCCGCTCCTCTCGCCGGCGGCACCCGGATGAGCCCAACGAATCCTAGTTTCCTCACCGTAAGCAATCCCTATCCGCGAGGGTGGCTCCTAGGGTGGAATGGTCGAAGACGACCACCGCCACTGCAAAGTGTGCGGGAAAGCGGTCGGGACCGACCGCGAATACTGCAGTAAGGCGTGCCGCGCGAAACGGGACCTGCAGCTCCGCAGCCGGCGGAATTACATGTACTTCATCTACGCCATCATGGCGTTCCTTGTCCTCCTGCTCGCCCTCAGTTACGTCCATATCTAGGAGGATCTTCCGGGATGCTCCGACGGGCGCGTCGGGCCGTGCTGGGCGGAACGTTCGACCACTTTCACCGGGGACACGAGGAGCTCCTGTCGGCGGGGCTGTCCGCATCCGAGCATCTGGGCGTTGGAGTGACCACGGGGGGCTACCTCAAGGGGCATCCCAAGCCGCGCGCCAATCGGATCGAGCCCTTCCCGCGTCGCAAGGGGGCCGT
>JBAUTP010000104.1:0-9731 GCA_049582265.1 Thermoplasmata archaeon | reverse complement strand
GTCATGGGCCGATCCGCGCATCCGAACGATCTTGATCTGACGGACCGAATGGTCTCCCACCCACTTGCGAGTGAGAAGGATCTCCCCGCGGGTGAGGATCTCTTCCGGGGCGAGAAGGCCTGGGTTGGAGGGCGTCGAGGTGATGAGGGCGGTCACGCCCTGTTCGCTCAAGAAGCGCAACAACGATTGGACTTCGGTCCGCTCGGCCTGAGTATCGCTCCCTCCTCGGATCGCGAACCGTCGAATGGAGGTGATGGAGTCGATGACGACGCGCTGGAAGCGTTCGTTCGAGAGTTGTTGCTTCAGCTTCAGCTGGATCGACTGGATCGTGATGTCATCGGACTCCTGCTGTTGCCGATGCAGGTCCGACGACATCTCGCGCATCGTCTTGAGGTCCTGGAGCCCCTTGATCTCCTGAACGTCCATGTTCTTGCGGATCGCCCGAACGCCGGGGTTGGCGTCCATCGTCCGAACGGCCGAAAGGTCCCACCCGAACTCGCGGACGTTCTCCATGATCTCCATCGGAGGTTCGTCCACGGCGACCAAGAGTACGTTCTCGCCCGCGAGAAGTCCCTCCCGCAAGAAGCTCATGGAAAGGAGCGTCTTCCCGCTGCCGGTTCCTCCGGTGACCAGGTAGGGGCGTCCGGGGTGGAGGCCACCGCCCAGCATACGATCGAGCCCAGAGATTCCCGTTGAAACGCGTCCGTCGGCCACCATGGGGAATTAGCCCTCCTGAACGGGATCGAGCGACACCGGGAACTCGTCGACGACGCCCGATTTCCGCACGGCGGGAGACGGATTCTTGCGGGGCGTCGGGATTCCCGAGGTTGCGTTCGCGACGCCGGTCGGTGTCGCGGAGGTCACCGGCGTGAATCCTAGCACCGCGGCCGCCGTACGCTTTCTCGCGCGTCGTCGCTTGGGTCGACCAGCGTCGTTCGCCATCGCGTCTGCGGACAGACCCGTCCGAGAATGCTCTGGAGTCGGATCCGAGGAAACAATGACCGGCGATCCCCCCGGAAGAGGGAGTGTGACGCTTGAAACCGGGAACGCGCTCGCCGGAGTCGCTGGCTTTCGCCGCCCGGAACCCGCCGGTCGGCGTCGGCGCTTCGTGGGCGCTGCCGCAGCGGCAACCAGCGGCGGGGCGATAGTCAGCGGAACGACCCTCGGTTCGGGAGACTTCACAACCCTCGGAGCCGACGCTTTGCGAGAGACGTGGGACGTTGGGGTCGGCAAAACCGCCGGCCGTCCGCGTCGGGCGATGGGAGGAAGTCGGCCCGACGCCGCGGTGGCGATCGGTCGAAGCGACGGAGGAGCCATTCCTGTGGGCAGCGGGGGACGGTCGTCGGCGGTTGGGGGGACCGTCGAGGGCGCGTCAACCGCGTTCTGCGAGAATCCCGGAGGCGGCCGCTCGGAAAGGAGCACTTCGGGTGGAAGCGTTTCGATACTGGGGAAAGCGAACTCATGATTCGGTGGGCTCGGGTTCGGCACGTCTTGGGGTAGCGCCGAAGGAAGTGCGGGCCGTTCACCGAAGGAAGCGTCGGCGAAGGAGGAGTCACTCGGGAGGTAGGCCCCGAAGTTGCCACTCGAACCTGGAGACGCCTCGTGGGCGAGAGCATACAGCTCGGGGGAGAGCGTAGGTTCGATGCCCGCGCCAGAGGCGCTGTCCGACTCGGTGTCCGCGACCTCAGGTGAAGGGGGCATCCGGATCAGTTCGGAACGGGGCATGCTCGGTGACGCCTGAGTCCTTTCCGGGGTCTCCGTCCCGCTGGGCAACGGGGAGAGGACCGGCGTCCGCGTAGCGAGCGATGGCGGCGATCCGTCCAAAAGTGCGTCAAGAGCGACGGGCAGGGACACCGCATCGAGCGAGGTTCCCGGAGGCAAGCCCACGCGGGCTTCGGTAGCGCGTGCACCTAGACGGTGCATGGCCTCCCGCTGCTCGGGACCCACGTGCCCCATCTGGTCGTGGGAGTGGCGTGAAAATTGCTGGACGAGCGAAGCGATCTCCCCACGGGCTTGCAAGATCAGCTCGGGAGCGAGAGAAGGATCTACCCCATGGACAGATTCGGCGGCTCGAGCGAGCGTCGCACGGACCCCGTGGAGGTCCGCCCCGACCAACCCAAGATCCACAAGGTCCTGCCCCCAAGAGCCGACCGAGGAGGGGAGAGTGAGGTCGGTCGTGGGCTCCAGCTCGGGGGTGCCTTCCGAGGGTACTGGGGCCGTAAGACGGGTGTCGCGAGAAATGGTGACGGCTAGATTGACGTCGAGCCCCTGAGGCCCGATGCGGTACGGATGCAGTCGAGTATCGTGGGGACTGCCGCGGAATTTCTCCACTCCGACGGCGCGGACCGTTTGACCTTCGAGTTCCCAGCGGAAGAGGCGGATTTCACCGCGAGCGAGGAGACGTTCGGGGGTCTCCACGTCCTCGAGTGGCGACTCGACGGTAAGGAGCGTGGTCACCTTGAGGTCCGATAGGAATCGGAGAAAGGTCTGTGCACCGATGGTCTCGTCGAACCCCTTCATGCAGAAGTACTGGAGCGCCGTCAACGAATCGATGACGATACGCGTGTAGTGGCGCCGCGTTACTTCGGAACGGAGCGTCTGCTCGAGCGCGCTAAAGGTGATCTCGACACTCGCGAGTTCCGGCGACTTCCGAATGGAGTCGGAGACGTCGCGGAAGGGGGCCGATTGACGAACCGTCGCGATGTCCTTGAACGGAGCCCGCTCGTAGCGCATGACGTCGGGGATCGCGTCGAAGACATACACCGAGTCGAGTTCCGGCTGAAGCGAGTGGTGGTTGGCTTTCACCTCGTTCGGAGGCTCCTCGAGCGTGACGAGGAGGACTCGTTCTCCCCGTCGAACCCCTTCGGTGAGGAACTTGAGGGCCAAGGTGGTCTTTCCCGTCCCGGAGGGACCGACAACGAGGTAGGGTCGGTGGGCGACGAGCCCGCCGTAGAGGATCGTATCGAGGGATTCGACCCCGGTCGAGATTCGGGGCTCGACGGAGGGTATCGCCGACTCGGGAGGCAATGTAACAGCTGCCATCAGTAGGGCACCGTTAGATGGTGCCAGCAACCGGCATTCATGGTGGGCACCCCCTCTTAAGCGTTCGCTCTGCATCTATACGTATAACACCGCATCGCGAAGGACTGAAGTAGGTTCGTCGGTACAGGAACGAGCAGTGGGCGCGGGCTCGGGCCTTCAGATAATGCGGGGCCTCGCTCGAGGGCTGCCCGAGCAGCTCACCGCAGGTTTCGAGCTCGGCTCCGAACGTGCCCCGCCGTCAAAATCCGTGCGCTCGGTGGTCGTTTCCGGAATGGGAGGTTCCGGCATCGCCGGTCAGGTGCTACGACCACTCATCGATCAGGAAACGTCGGTCCGCTACCACGTGACCGACGGACCTTCGATCCCCCAGGGTGTGGGGCCGAAGGACCTCGTGGTATTGCTGAGTTACTCGGGCAACACATGGGAAACCCTCGGCGCCTATCGTGCCGCCGCGGCCCGAGGGGCGAGCCGGGTCGTGATCACGTCGGGCGGAGAGCTCGGTTCTCGTGCCCGGCGCGACCGAGTCGGTGTCGTGACGGTTCCCCCGGGCCTTCCTCCGCGTGCTGCCTTCGGTTATTTGTTTGGCGGGCTCCTTGGCGTCGTCGACAACGGATTCCTACGAACCAATGCGGACCGCCTGCAGGCGGCCGCCCGGTATCTTCGCTACCGTCAGCCCAAGTGGGCGGGGGCGAGTGGTTTACCCCTGCGTCTGGCGCGGCGCATGGGGACACGGACGCCGACGATCTACGGTGACCTCACGCTCTTTGCGCCCGCGCGACGGTGGAAGACGCAGATCGAGGAGAACGCGAAACGCCTGGCGCACGCAGACCTTCTTCCTGAGGCGTTCCATAACGCGATCGTCGGATGGGACGCCATCTCCCGCGAAGGCGCTCGTGAGGTGGTTGCCGTCTTTCTCGATTGGCCAGGTTCCGAGCCCGCGGTCCGTGACGGAGCCGACTATCTGGGTCGGCTGATCGTTCGTCGGGGTGCCGTGGCGGAGACCGTCGATGTGGAATCCGAGGACCGTCTGGTCGCCCTGCTCTCCGCGATCTCGTTGGGCGATCATGTCAGCCTGGCCCTGGCGGAAGAGGGCGGCGTTGACCCCTTCCCGTACGAGGCGATCACCCGCCTCAAGCACGCTCTCGCTCGCCGGTGAGGCCCCGTCGCTCCCTGCCCCGCAGCAAGGGTGGATCGGCCGCCACGAGGGCGCTGGCCGAGTTCGTTACCGCGGAACACGGGGTCTGTTCACTCGAGCTGGACCTCTCGGAGGAGCGTCTTGACCCGGCGCTGCCCGTCCGTTTGAGGGGGGCTGTCCATGTCGGGCGGGGGCGGAGTGGGGGGGCTCCCTGCGTTCCCGTTTTCTCGGTTGCCCTGCGGGAGTTCGCGGAAAAGACCATATTCAAGGCAACATGCTGACAGGTCAGGTGCTGAGGTAGCCTAGCTCGGCCAAGGCGCCAGATTCGAGATCTGGTGGTGCGTATGCATCGCGGGAGTTCAAAGGGCAGCTCGGCGGACGACCGGTTACCGGAAATTCTCCCCCTCAGCGCCTCCCCGGAAAGGTTCGTTGTCGACTTCGAGGTCGTGCGTGGGGGCCGGTCGCTCCATCGGCAAGTCACCGTCCGTCCCGGTACTCTTCTCCGAGAAGCCCTTCGAAGCGCCGGCGAAGCACCGGAGGGGTCGGCCGTTCTGGACGGTGCGTGTCCGCTCCCATTGGACACTCCTCTGACGGGGCCGAGAACCCTGACCGTCATCTCTACATTTTCCGGGGGCTAGACCGCCCATGCCTTCCTCGCGCCAATGAAAGGGGTTATGGGCTAGCACCTTCCCTCTAGACCGGCAGGAGAATCGTCCGGAAGGATCCCGTGACCACGACCTGCCCGATTTGCGGAACCTCACTACCAGCAGGGGCACCTCTCTGTGAAGGATGCGGGTATCCTACCGAGCTGATCCCCGAGGCAGAACGCGCGCTGGTGGATACCGCGTACGCGTCGGCTCCCGCGGAAAGCTCCAACGGCCGATCCCTACGCGACACCCAGGCGACCGTGCTGGCCCGTCACCCTCCGACTCCCGAGGCGGAGACCTGCCAGCGGATCGCGCACGAGATCCGCGCCCAGCTCGCGTTCTACCATCAGGTCGGCGGTGACATCGCCGGTACTTCGAGCGAACTCGGGCAGGTCGCCCTCACCCAGGCGGATGGACGCGTCAGCGAGGCGACGGAGCTACTTCGGGACCTTCAGAACCGTATTCAAACAAATTCCGTCGAACTCTTCCGGCGTAGGGTCGAGGACGTCGAAACTCGCCGCAAGTCGCTCGTGAAGGAGGGGCTGGGTGCCGACTTTGACGAACCTATCTCACGGATGCAAAATGAACTGTCCGCCGGCCGGCGCTCGGCGGCGCTCTCGTTACTTCAGGTCGTGGACCATCAACTGTCACGGCTCGAAAGTGACTGGAGGGGCCTACGCAGCCTGCTGAAGCAGATCGACTCCCTTCGCACGGCGGCCGCCGCCATCGACCAGGACCCGCCCGGCGTCTCCGAATCCCTCGTCCGCATTCGTGAGCTGCTGGCCAAGGACCCCCTCCAGCCGGAGGGCCTCGATGAGGTCGCCCAACTGGCGGCGGGGGCTCTCATGATGTTGCACGAGAATCTACCCACCTCGATCCGAGATGAGCTCGATCGGTTTGGCCTCGTCCTGGCACAGAAGCCGTTGGATGAGGAATCGAGCGCCGCCGCTCGCTCACTGTTAGCGGATGCGAGTCGATTTCTTCGGAAGGGGCAGCTCGTCGAGGCGGCGCAAGGACTCAAGAAACTACGGGCGGCCATGAAAGAGATCGCTCCCGAATCTCTCTTACCTCCGCCTGGACGTCCGGTTCCGGTCGCGGCCCTCCCGGTCGAGGGTGAGCCGGCGGCCACCGTCGCTAAGCCGGCGAAGGAGTCGCCTGACGACCAGCTCGCTCGTCTGCTCAAAAAGGCCCGCGAGCTCGCCGCGCGGGTCCGCACCTTGCCGGAGGATAGCGAAATCAGTTTTGAGGCGGCGAGCGAGATTCGACGGGCGACGGAGCTGCTTCGCGCCTCCCGGCTCCCCGAGGCGGAGTTGACGCTGAGCCGGCTCATGCGAACCCTGGATGCCGAACGTCCGGGGCGGGGCTAGCCATGGTGGCTGCCGCCATGCCCGACCCGGCGGCGTTGGGCTCACGGTTGGACCGACTGACGCAGACCGCCGTGGGGCTCCAGGCGGAGGGTGTGCCGTTCCCGATCGACCAGGTGCGAGAGACCTACGAACGCGCGGTCCAGATGGGCGACGTTCCTCAGGCGGCCCTCGTCATACGCCGGGCCGAGGTCCTCTGTGAGAGAACGCAGCGCGATTGGTCGTGGGTCCGGGAACTGCTCCTCCGTGCCGATGAGACTCGAGAATTGGCCGTCAGCATCGGTGTGGACGTTCAACACCTGGATTCGAGGGTCGGAAACCCTCGAGCTCAACTCCGCGCGGCTCTCCTTTCCGGGGGTGCTCTCGAGCGCGCGGCGGCGAGCGCGTCACTTGCCCTTGCGGTTCTCGACGACACAATTCCGAAATTCTGCATCCAAGAGGTCCGTTCTCTCGGCGAGGCCATTCGCGACGCCCGGAACCGGGGCGAGGACGTTAGGGATGCGGCTGTTCAGTTCCAGCGATTCCTCGCCGCCACGGATTTTGGACACGTGACCGAACTGGCGCATGCTTTCCTTGACGTCCGACGCGCCGTAGCTCGCATACCTCGAGCCCCCGCGGTGCCAGTATGGGATTCCTCGGAGGAAGAGGAGATCTTGGACGAGGCGCGGAATCTCGCCCGACGCCTCCATCGCATCAAACGTCGCGCTCGCGACGCGCAGAGTGCGGCGCGGTTGGCCTCCGAAGTTCGGGCGGCGTTGAGCGAGGACCGAAGGTTCGGAACACCCGAAGAAGAGATCGAAGAACTCTGGAACGAAGTGGACCGTCTGACGAAGGTGCGAAGTGCTCGGGCGGAGGAAGCGGAACCCAACGTCCCGGAACCCCCGGCCGACAAGCCCGAAGCAGAGGAAGTGGACCCTCCACCCGTCGTTCAAACCCGTTCCTCGCGTTCGGCCCGCTCCTCCTCAGGACCCGCCCGGACCAGCCGACCGTAATGCTTTAATAGCTATCGCAAGTCGTTTATACCACTTGGCTCACCAGCGAGCGACGTCCGTCAACGACGGACGGGAGGTGGGAGTGGTCCTCGCCGTCACTCCCTCTGGCCAGCTGACGGTGCGGACTCTTCCGGGCGTCGTTGCCCCGGAGGGAACAGCTGTACGCGACCGGACCGGTCGTGTGCATGGGCGTGTGGCCCGGATGTTCGGTCCGGTGGACCGACCATACCTGACCGTTCGGCTGCGTCGTGCTCCATCCCCTAGCGACGGGATGGCCCTGGTGGGGTCAAGTCTGATCCGTGAGAAGGGATAACCGATGCAACAGGACGACCTGGCACCGAATCCGGAGAAATCCCCGCCTCGGTCCGACGACGTCGTGGTTCCCACGCGGTGTTCGAACTGTGGGTCCAACCACCTGACGCGGGACTACGAGAAGGGAGAGATCGTCTGCGACGAATGCGGACTGGTCCTGGAAGAGTCGATGATCGACCAGGGGCCCGAGTGGCGCGCGTTCGATGCCGAACAGGGCGAGAAGCGGGCACGGACCGGTGCTCCGACCACGCTCACGATCCATGATAAGGGGCTGTCGACCGAGATCGGGTGGAAGAACCGCGACCCCTACGGAAAGTCGATTCCGACGCGCAACCGAGCCCAGCTTTACCGACTTCGAAAGTGGCAGCGACGCATCCGCGTCTCCAACGCCACGGAGCGTAACCTCGCCTTCGCGCTCGCCGAGTTGGACCGTATCGCCTCCAGCATGGCGCTTCCGAGGAATGTGCGTGAGACCGCCGCGATGATCTATCGGAAAGCGGTCAACCGCAACCTGATCCGGGGTCGGTCCATCGAAGGGGTCGTCGCCGCCTCTCTCTACGGGAGCTGCCGGCAATGCAACGTCCCGCGAACGCTCGACGAGATCGCGAGCAAGTCGCGCATCGGACGCAAGGAGATCGGCCGGACGTACCGGTTCATGACACGAGAGCTCAAGCTCAAACTGATGCCCACGCGCCCTCAGGACTACATCCAGCGGTTCTGCTCCGAGCTCAAGCTCAAGGGCGAGATCCAGACCCGCGCCAATGAGATCCTGAAAGAAGCCACGGAGCGCGAGCTCACCAGCGGCCGGGGTCCGACGGGCGTGGCCGCGGCGGCGATCTACATCGCCTCCGTGCAGTGCGGCGAACGTCGCACGCAGCGTGAGGTGGCCGAGGTCGCCGGCGTCACCGAGGTCACGATCCGAAACCGCTACAAAGAGCTCACCGAAAAGCTCAATCTGCGTGTCATGCTGTAGGCCTCCGGCGGGAGCCCGGACCTATCTGGTGCGCCTGCCACCCGAGGTTCGTTCGCTTCTTCGAGAGAGGCTCGCGGAGTGCCGTGTCGCGCGCGCGCCGAACGGTCCCGTCGACTTTGCGATGGTATTCGCGACATCCTCGGAGGCTCTGCAGCGAGAGTTCGAGTCCGCGGCCCGCCGGCGTGCGCCCGGGGGCCTCCTGTGGGCCGTTTGGCCCAAGAAGGGCTCGGGGTGGGAGTCCGACCTCAACGACGAGAAGGTCCGCGCCATCGGACTCGCCACGGGGCTTGTGGACGTGAAGGTGGGTTCGGTCACGAACGTCTGGTCGGGGTTGAAATTCGTTCGTAGGCTCGTCGACCGCTCTTCCGGCCGCCGACCGAAGGGATCCGGGAGACCGACGGGCCGGCGGTCGTGAACGAAGCGCGGCACAGCCCCTGGACGCCCCCGGTTTGAGTCGTCTCAAAATCGCTTCCGCCAGCCTCTTTAAACACCACGTCGTGAGGCTACCCGTACATGTCCGGACGGCTGGCCCTTGCCGTTTTGGCCTCGGGCGAGGGCACGACACTGGATGCTCTTGCGGAGGCGATTTCGGGTGGCCATCTACCCGCGCGAATCGTGCTCGTCGTTTCCGACCGTGCGGATGCGGGAGCTATCGAGCGAGCTCGACGTCGGGGCCTCGCCACGGCGATCGTCCCCTACCGCGCGAGTGACCCTACCGGCTGGGGCGATGAGCTCACCCGGCTTCTCCGACACTTTGGGACCGAGCTCGTCGTACTGGCGGGCTTCCTCGCGATCCTCCCTCCGGAATGGGTCCACTCATGGGAGGGTCGGGCGATCAACCTCCACCCCTCCTTGCTTCCCCGCTATGGGGGCCGAGGGATGTACGGTGCGAAGGTCCATGCGGAGGTTCTCAAGAACCGCGATGGGGAAACCGGCGTCACCGTCCATTTGGTGACGCAGGACATCGACCGCGGACCTGCTCTTCTTCAACGAAGGGTCCCGGTCCTCTCGACCGACACCCCGGATACGCTTCGGGAACGACTGCGACCGGTAGAACACGACGCCCTGGTCGACGTCATTCGCCGCTTCGCTGACGGCCGATTCCCGCTGCCCTACCCTCAGTCGGACGAACGGGCTCCGTCGCGGGAGAGCCGGCGGTCCGCGCGCTGAGCACGGCGGGTCGCGGGACCTGCCCCGTCGAACAGCTCCGCCGTCGGAGTGGGCTTGGGAGGGAGCTCGAACGAAAGCCGATGGCGAGTCGTCTTC